>NZ_JAOQJF010000002.1:0-180509 GCF_025567195.1 Alitiscatomonas aceti
GTAGAAATCCTTACCATTTATACCAAAAAAAAGAATAAGTCTGTAAGCTGTTTTCTTGCTTACAAACTTATTATACGAGGAGGGAGACCATGGATCACAAGATCGTAGAAGCGTTCATGCGGGTGGGAAAATGCCACCGGACGCTTCTGGAGCACTACTTAAATAAGGACGGCCTGTACCGGGTCCAGCACCAGCTTCTGATGTGCGTCTATAAATATCCGGACGCATCCCAGAAGGAGCTGGCCAGGATCCAGAACGTGTCCACGGCAGCTGTTGCCGTGACCTTAAAGAAACTGGAAAAGGGCGGATATGTGGGACGGATCGTGGACCGGGATGATAACCGTTACAATAAGATACGGATCACGGAGAAGGGCCGGAAGGAAGTGGAGCGGAGCATCGACCTTTTTAAGCGGGTGGAAAAGGGAATGTTCGCAGGCTTTTCTTCTGAGGAAAAGGAGTGCTTTTACAGCTGTCTCCAGAAGCTTTCCGGAAATCTCGAGCAGATGCTCCAGCAGGCAAAAAAGGAGGATTGGAACTGATATGAAGCGTTATAAGAAATACATCACCCCGTACCTGGGCGCTTTTCTCATGGGCCCCCTCATGATGCTCACAGAGGTGGCGGGCGAGGTGGCGCTGCCCAAGCTCATGTCCCTGATCATTAACAACGGCGTGGCCGGAAGAGATACGGGATATATTTTAAAAACAGGACTTCTGATGGCGGCAGTGGTGGTATGTATGGCAGTGGGAGGCATCCTGGGCTCCTATTTTGCGGCAAAGGCGTCCATAAACTTCACCACGGATCTGCGCAGGGACGTATTTAAAAAGGTCCAGCAGTTTTCCTTTGCCAACATAGACAGCTTCAGCACGGGCTCCCTGGTGACCCGCCTGACCAATGATATCCAGCAGGTGCAGAAATGTACTGACCATGGGCTTAAAAATGGCCCTGCGGGCTCCTGGGATGTTTGTGGGGGCATTATTTATGGCATTTATGATGAATGGAAGGCTGGCGGCTATCCTGCTGGTGGTGATCCCCCTTCTTTCCCTGGCCATCGGGCTGATCTTGAAAACGGCCTTCCCGCGGTTTGAGGCCATGCAGAAAAAGCTGGACCGGCTGAATTCCGGGATCCAGGAATCCCTTACCAACGTGCGGGTGGTCAAGTCCTTCGTGCGGGAGGATTTTGAGATCGGGAAGTTTTCCGGCCTTAACCAGGATCTGAGGGACAGCGGCATGAGGGCGTTAAAGATCGTTATCGCCACCATGCCGGTGATGATGTTTGCTATGAACGTGACCACCCTGGCGGTGGTCTGGTATGGCGGAAACCTGATCATCGGAGGCTCCATGCCTGTGGGCGACCTGACGGCCTTTACCACCTACATCGTCCAGATCCTCATGTCCCTGATGATGCTTTCCATGGTATTTTTAGAGAGCTCCAGGGCCAGGGCGTCCTTAAAGAGGATCACAGAGGTACTGGATACGGTGGTGGATCTTAACGATGACCAGGCGGCCAGGAAGGAACTGAGGGTGGAAAAGGGAAGCGTGGAATTTAAAGACGTGTCCTTTGGTTATGGAAAGGGCGGCGACCGGGTCCTGGAGCACATAAGCTTTAAGGCGGAGCCGGGCCAGACCATCGGCATCATCGGAGCCACTGGAAGCGGGAAAACTTCCCTGGTGCAGCTGATCCCCAGGCTTTATGATGTGACAGAGGGAGCGGTCCTGGTGGATGGAGTGGATGTGAGGGATTATTCCCTTAAAAACCTGAGGAATGGTGTTGGCATGGTACTGCAGAAAAACGTGCTTTTTTCCGGGACCATTGAGGAAAACCTCCGGTGGGGAGACGAGGACGCCTCCCGGGAAGAGCTTGTGAAGGCGGCAGTGAACGCCCAGGCTGACGGCTTTGTGACGGCCTTTAAGAATGGCTATCACACAGAGATCGGCCAGGGCGGGGCCGGTGTGTCCGGCGGCCAGAAGCAGAGGCTCTGTATTGCCAGAGCCCTTCTTAAGAAGCCGAAGATCCTGATCCTGGATGATTCCACCAGCGCCGTGGACACGGCCACAGAGGCGGCGATCCGGGAAAGCTTTAAAAATGAATTAAAGGATACCACCAGGATCATCATCGCCCAGAGGATCTCTTCGGTCCAGGACGCAGACAGGATCTTGGTACTGGACGACGGAAAGATCATCGGCTCCGGCACCCATGAGGGGCTTTTAAGGACATGCCGGGCCTATGAGGAGATCTATGCGACCCAGATTGGAGAAAATAGAGCAGAGGAGGCGGAAGCATGAGCAGCGTACTGAGAGCAGAACGGGAGAAGAGCTTAAGACGGCGTTACGGCAGCCGGACCGCCCAGAGGCCTGTCCATGGGCATGGCCCCGGTCCCGGAGGCCCCAGAGGGGGCGGCAATGCCCGGGGAGGCGGACAGCCCAGGGAGATGAAGGCAGTATTAAAGCGGCTTATGGCTTATCTGGAGCAGGACAGGCTGAAAATGGGGCTGGCATTTTTCTGCGTCCTCATCAGTACTGTAACATCCCTGGCCGGCGCTTACATGCTCCGGCCCATCATCAACCAGTTTATCGCTCCTGCGGACGGAAGCGCAGGGAGCGTTTCTGGTCTGGCAGGGGGACTGGCGGTCATGGCGGCCGTATACATGGCCAGTGTGGCCGCCAGCTATCTCCAGTCCAGGATCATGCTGACTGTGGCCCAGGATGCCCTCCTGCGGATCCGGGGCGACCTGTTTTCCAGGATGCAGAGGCTGCCGGTGCGGTTTTATGATACCAGCAGCAGCGGAGATCTGATGAGCCGGTTCACCAACGACGTGGACACCATAGGAAATATGCTGAGCAGCACCCTGGTGCAGCTTTTCTCCGGGGCACTGAGCATTGTGGGCACCCTGGGGCTCATGCTGTATACAAACGTGTATCTGACGGTGATCACCCTTGTGCTGATCCCTCTGATGCTGAAGGCCGGAGGGGCCGTGGCCTCCCGGAGCCAGAAATATTTCAATGCCCAGCAGTCAGCCCTGGGAGCCTTAAACGGTTATATTGAGGAGACCATTTCCGGCCAGAAGGCAGTGAAGGTGTTCTGCCATGAGGACGTGGCGGAGGAGGAGTTTGAGATCTTAAACAGTGATCTGAAGGATAAGCAGATCCGCGCCCAGTTCCTGGGCGGGATGATGGGGCCGGTGATGAATAATCTGAGCCAGATCAACTACGTCCTGACGGCCTGTGTGGGCGGCCTCCTGTGCGTTATAAAGAATTTTGACGTGGGCGGACTCACCGTGTTCTTAAACTTCTCCAGACAGTTTTCCAGACCGGTCAACGAGATCTCCATGCAGGTTTCCAACGTGTTCTCGGCCCTGGCCGGCGCGGAGCGTGTTTTTGCGGTGATGGATGAGGAGCCGGAGCCAGAGGACGATCCGGATGCCGTTTCCATGGAAGGGATGAAGGGCCATGTTTCCCTGGAGCATGTATATTTCGGATACGATCCCGGGAAGCTGATCTTAAAGGACATCAGCCTTTACGCCAGACCGGGACAGAAGATCGCCTTTGTGGGCTCCACCGGGGCTGGAAAGACCACCATCACCAACCTGCTGAACCGGTTTTACGATATCCAGTCCGGCTCCATCACCATCGACGGCGTGGATGTGCGCCATATAAAGCGGGAGGAGCTGCGGAGGAACATTGTTGTGGTGCTCCAGGATACCCATCTGTTTACGGGAACGGTCATGGAAAATATCCGGTACGGACGGCTGGACGCCTCGGATGAAGAGGTGATCCAGGCGGCGAAAACGGCGTCGGCCCATTCCTTTATCATGCGTCTTCCCAAGGGCTATGATACGGTACTGGAAAGCGACGGAGCCAATCTGAGCCAGGGCCAGCGCCAGCTTTTAAACATCGCCCGGGCGGCGGTCTCCAGGGCTCCCATCCTGATCCTGGACGAGGCCACAAGCTCCGTGGATACCAGGACAGAGAAGCACATCGAGCGGGGCATGGACCGGCTCATGGCGGACCGGACCACCTTTGTCATCGCCCACCGGCTCTCCACCGTGAGGAACGCCAACGCCATCATGGTGCTGGAGAACGGAGAGATCATCGAGCGGGGGGACCACGACGATCTTTTGGCCCAGAAGGGACGGTATTACAGCCTGTATACGGGCAGGGCAGAACTGGAATAAACCTGAACATGGACTTAACATTTTTAAGTGCAGACTTAAGATTGTTAAGTCCATGGCCTTTGATTTTGCATTTTTTTAAGTACAAGGGCCTAAAACTTACGATTTTGTTAATATGCAAAGGGTTTACTAATTGTACATCTTATTGAAATATGCTATACTAAAGTCTGATGGTATTACGAATATTTAGAGAAAGAAGGTTTGTTAAATGGGTCTGAGCACATTTATAGGCGGCGTTCATCCTTATGAGGGAAAAGAACTGTCTTCCGATAAGCCGATTCAGGTGATCCAGCCGAAAGGCGAGCTGGTATTCCCTCTTTCCCAGCATATCGGCGCTCCTGCAAAACCGCTGGTGGCCAAGGGCGACACTGTTCTGGCAGGCCAGAAGATCGCAGAGGCCGGCGGCTTCATTTCTGCCAATGTGATCTGTTCTGTATCCGGGACCGTAAAGGGGATCGAGCCCCGTCTTATGGCCAACGGCAGCATGGTGCAGTCCATTATCGTTGAAAATGACGGAGAGTACAGGACCGTGGAGGGCTTTGGCCAGAAGCGGGATTACACAGCTCTCTCCAAACAGGAGATCCGCGACATCGTAAAGGAAGCCGGTATCGTGGGCCTGGGAGGCGCAGGCTTCCCCACCAACGTCAAGCTGGCTCCGAAAAACGAAGAGGAGATCGATTACGTGATCGTAAACGGCGCAGAGTGTGAGCCGTATCTGACCTCGGACTACCGGGTCATGTTAGAACAGCCGGAGAAGGTCGTTGGAGGCCTTAAGGTGATCCTCCAGCTGTTTGATAAGGCAAAGGGCGTCATCGGCATCGAGGAAAACAAGCCGGAGGCCATCCGGATCCTGTCTGAGCTTGTAAAGGATGAGCCCAGGATCCAGGTGTGCACCTTAAAGACCAAGTATCCCCAGGGCGGCGAGCGCTTCCTGATCTATGCCGTCACCGGAGGCCGTGAGATCAATTCCACCATGCTCCCGGCAGACGCAGGCTGCATCGTGGACAACATCGACACGGTGGTATCTATTTATAATGCTGTGTGCGAGACCACGCCGCTGATCCGGAGGATCATCACGGTCACAGGCGACGCCATCCGGGAGCCCAGGAACTTCGAGGTACGGCTGGGCACCAACTACCAGGAGCTGATCGAGGCGGCCGGCGGCTTTAAGGAAGAGCCGGAGAAGGTCCTTTCCGGCGGTCCCATGATGGGCCAGGCGCTTTTCTCCTACGATATCCCGGTGATGAAGACCTCATCGGCCCTGACCTGCCTTACAAAGGACCAGGTGGCAGCCAATGCTGAAACGGCCTGTATCCGCTGCGGACGCTGCGTGGACGTATGTCCCGGACGGGTGGTGCCGCAGATGTTAATGACGGCCGCGGAGCATCACGATCTGGCAGCCTTTGAAAAATTAAACGGTATGGAGTGCTGTGAGTGCGGCTCCTGTACCTTTATCTGCCCGGCCCACAGACCCCTTACCCAGGCATTTAAGGAAATGCGTAAGGCTGTGATGGCTGAGAGAAAAAAGAAAGCGTAGGAGGTGGAAGAAATGAGTAAATTACTGAATGTATCATCATCGCCTCATGTACGCAGCAGCGTGTCCACACAGAACCTGATGTATGACGTGGCCATCGCCATGCTCCCGGCCACCATCTGGGGCGTGATGCAGTTTGGATTCTATTCCCTGGTGGTGGTTGCAGCGACGGTGCTGTCCTGTGTCCTGAGTGAGTATGTGTTTGAGACACTGATGAAAAAGCCCATCACCATCAGCGACGGCAGTGCCCTGGTAACAGGTATGATCCTGGGCCTTAATATGCCCCCGACGATCCCCTTATGGATCCCGGTGCTGGGTGGCATGTTTGCCATTATTGTCGTAAAGCAGCTTTACGGCGGCCTTGGCCAGAACTGGATGAACCCGGCCCTGGCAGCAAGATGCTTCCTTCTGATCTCATTTGCAGGCTCCATGACCCGGTTCACAGATCCTGTGACAGACGCTGTGGCGGGAGCGACTCCCCTGGCAGTGATCAAGGCCGGAGGCGAATATGACCTGATGAGCATGTTCATCGGCAAGATCCCGGGAACCATCGGTGAGGTATCCGTTATCGCCCTTCTGATCGGTGCGGCGTACCTTCTGGTGAGAAAGGTGATCTCCATCCGGATCCCTGCTACATATATCCTGACCTTCGCTGTGTTCGCATTTATCTTTGGACGGCAGGACATGGGCTATGTGCTGGCTGAGCTCTGCGGCGGCGGCCTGATCTTCGGCGCATTCTTCATGGCTACGGATTATGTCACAAGCCCCATCACTCCCAGAGGCCAGATCATTTTCGGCGTATGTCTTGGTATCCTCACAGGGCTTTTCCGTATCTTCGGCGGTAGCGCAGAGGGCGTTTCCTATGCGATCATCTTCTGCAATATGCTGGTTCCGCTGATCGAGAGGGTAACGATCCCGACAGCATTCGGCAAAGGGGGTAAGAAACATGGCGGCAAGTAAATCCGGTTTTATGAAAGATGCCCTGATCCTGTTCGCGATCACTCTGATCTCCGGCGTCTGCCTGGGCTTTGTCTACGACATCACCAAGGCGCCCATCGAACGGGCCACCATCGAGGCAAACAACAGAACGTATAAAGAGGTGCTTTCCACCGCAGCAGAATTCTCCGAGGTGGAGGGCTCTGCCGAAAAGATCGCTGCCCTGACAGAAAGCGGCGAGCTGGAGGGACTGGGCTACGGCAGCGTTGCCATCGAGTCCGTCCTTGAAGGAAAGGACGAGAGCGGAGCCGTCATCGGCCATGTCATCAACTCCCTTTCCAACAACAGCTACGGAGGAGCCGTGAAGATCTCCGTGGGCTTTGACGCAGACGGAGCTATCACCGGCGTGGGGATCCGTGAGATCAACGATACCCCGGGCCTTGGCTTAAAGGCAAAGGAGGCGGACTTCCGGGACCAGTATGTGGGGAAAAATGCGGATTCCTTAACGGTCACAAAGACCGGAGCCTCCGCAGACAATGAGATCGACGCCATCAGCGGCGCCACCGTTACTTCGAATGCCGTGACAAACGCAGTGAATGCAGCCTTATTTTACCTGCATAACTGCATGAACTAGGAGGTGGGGATTCATGAATAAATGCACAGAACGTCTATATAACGGTATTATTAAGGAAAACCCGACCTTCATTCTGATGTTAGGTATGTGTCCGACCCTGGCCACCACCACATCGGCCATCAACGGACTGGGTATGGGCCTTTCCACCACAGCAGTACTGATGTTTTCCAACCTGATCATTTCTCTTCTGAGAAAGATCATTCCGGACCGGGTGCGTATTCCGGCCTTCATCGTAATCGTGGCCAGCCTGGTTACTATCGTACAGCTCTTGATGCAGGGCTACGTTCCGTCTCTTTACGCATCCCTGGGCATCTATATCCCGCTGATCGTGGTAAACTGCATCATCCTTGGCCGCGCCGAGTCCTACGCCTGCAAGAACGGCCCGGCCGAGTCCTTCTTTGACGGTCTTGGAATGGGCCTGGGCTTTTCCCTGTCCCTGACAGTCATTGGAATGTGCCGTGAGCTCATCGGTGCAGGAGCCGTATTTGGCCATGTGATCATTCCGGAGCAGTTCCATATCTCCATCATGATCCTGGCTCCCGGCGCTTTATTTACCCTGGCCATGCTTTCTGCACTCCAGAACAAGCTCCGTCTTCCCAGCGCTACCAACGGCGACGCTCCCAGGTCTGACCTGGCCTGCGGCGGTGACTGTCTCCATTGTTCCGGCTGCACGGGCATGACGAACCATGCAGTGCTGGCGGAGAAGAAGGCAGAAGCGGCGGCAGCAGCAGCGGCAGCCAAAAAGGCGGCGGCAGAGAAGGCACTGGCGGCGAAAAAGGCCGCTGAAGAAGCAAAAGCGGCAGACGCAGCAAAGAAAGAAAATTAAGGAGGAAGTGGAGTAATGAAAGAACTATTATTGATCGCCATCGGCTCCGCCCTGGTAAATAACGTTGTATTAAGCCAGTTCCTCGGTCTTTGCCCGTTCCTTGGCGTATCCAAGAAAACGGAGACTGCGGCTGGCATGGGCGCTGCGGTCGTATTCGTTATCACCATCGCATCGGCCTGTACCAGCCTGATCTATGACTTTGTGCTGGTAAAGCTGGGGATCGAGTATCTCCAGACCATCGTATTTATCCTTGTGATCGCCGCTCTGGTACAGTTCGTTGAGATGTTCTTAAAGAAGAACATGGTGAGCCTTTACGAGGCCCTGGGCGTATACCTGCCTCTGATCACCACCAACTGCGCCGTTTTAGGCGTGGCCCTGACCAATGTGCAGGAGAAATATAACTTTGTTGAGAGCGTTGTCAATGGTATCGGCGTTTCTGTTGGATTTACGATCGCCATCGTCCTGCTTTCCGGTATCCGTGAAAAGATCGAGTATAACGATGTGCCCCATTCTTTCCAGGGATCTCCCATCGTTCTGATCACAGCAGGCCTGATGTCCATCGCATTCTTCGGATTCTCCGGTCTGATTTAAGGAGGGGCGAGGGATGAATATTACAGGTATTATCATCGCGGCCGCCGTGGTCGGTATCGTCGGTATCGTCATCGGTATTCTGCTGGGGATCGCCAGTGAGAAATTCAAGGTCGAGGTGGATGAGAGAGAGATCCTTGTACGTGCAGAGCTTCCGGGCAATAACTGCGGCGGCTGCGGATACGCAGGCTGCGACGCACTGGCTAAGGCCATTGTGGAAGGCAAGGCAAAAGTAAACCAGTGTCCGGTGGGCGGCGCTTCAGTGGGCGATAAGATCGCGGCCATCATGGGCGTGGAAGCCGGCGCTGCGGAAAAGATGGTGGCCTTTGTAAAGTGTAAGGGCACCTGCGATAAGGCAAACGTCCAGTATAACTACTACGGTATGGACGACTGCGTAAAGATCGCCGCAGCCGTGCCGGGAGCTGGAGATAAGGCATGCTCCTATGGCTGTCTGGGTTCTGGAAGCTGCGTAAAGGCCTGTCAGTTCGATGCCATCCATATCGTGGACGGCGTGGCTGTGGTCGATAAGGAGAAATGCGTGGCCTGCGGCGCCTGTGCGGCCGTATGTCCCCGCCATCTGATCGATCTGGTGCCCTATAAGGCAGAGCATCTGGTTCAGTGTAATTCCCACGATAAGGGCGCTGACGTAAAGAAGAAATGCGACGCCGGATGCATCGGCTGTACCCTGTGTACGAAGCAGTGCGAAGCCGACGCCATCCGTATGGACAACAATGTGGCTGTTATTGATTATGAAAAGTGCACCAACTGCGGAAAGTGCGCAGAGAAGTGTCCGGCGAAGGTGATCTTATAGCCGGACAGAGGCTGGCAGAATCAGATAGTATGACGAAAAGGGCGTTCCTGGCGGGCGTCCTTTTTTCATTCCCGAATGCATTTTATACCACACCACAAGAATACAGCGGACGGTGCCGAATGATGTAAAAATAGGAGCAGCTCCGAAGGGCTGCTCCTAAATGGTATTTGCAGTATCAGCCTGGTTTGCTGGTTAGAACAACTCTACACGACCAAGCAGCAGGTCAATCAGATTGCAATGGAAGATTCCGTTGTCAGCATAGAAGTTATGAGGGATATCCATGCGAACAATGATTTTTTTGAAAAAGTCTTTTGTCAGGATTAACGATGCAAGCTCAGAGGATTCCTTTTTATCCGCATCCATCTGGAAAGCTGACTGGATGTAGATTTTTTTATCTGCATCATTTACAACGAAGTCAATTTCTTTTTGCGTATTTGCACCGCCGGTACGATCCGTTACAACACCAACATCAACGGAATAGCCTCTGCGCAGAAGTTCGTTGTAGATGATGTTTTCCATAATGTGGCCGGGATCGTATTGACGATAGTTCAATCGGGCATTACGGAGGCCGATATCTGTATAGTAGTATTTGTTTGGATATTTGAAATAGGTCTTTCCTTTCACATCATAGCGCTTTGCCATGGAAATGAGGAACGAATCGATGATGTGCTGCACATAGTTGGAAACCAGAGTGGAGTTGACCTTTTCGTTCTTCATACTGGTCAGTGCATTGGCTATATTCGTAGGATTGGTCAGAGAACTGATAGTATACCGCGATTTTCTCAAATTATCAACAGAACCGTAGAAAGTTCATAATAAAGTTACGACATTTGCGTCGCAAGTATAAGGTCAATCCTTAGATTCCGTCCGGGATAATGGCGTCGATCTACACTTCACGCTTCGGTTTTGCCATTCCCAAAGGTCCGGTAATAAGCCAGACGGTATCGACCACACCTCATCCTGTGACAGATGAAGGTGGCAATGCCGTGATACAAAAGTCGAGTAAATAATTCTGCGTTGCTTACTCGGCCACTGCGTTTTTTTGTGTTCCGCAGCTTCAAAGTGAAATCCACAGAAAACTGTAAATAAAATTTAAAGCATCCGGGCAGCAGATCCGGTATAATGAAAATAGAAGAAGGTCCCGCATATGTAAAAGAAAGGAGAGAAAACCATGAAACGGGAGGAATGGAAGAGAAGCTATAAAAGGATCTGCTGTCTGCTGGCTGCCATCGGAGCAGGGACTGCGCTTTGCGGATGCAGCCCGGGAAACGGCACACAGGCCGTAAGACGCCTGGAAGAGGTCCGGTTCCCGGCGGAGCCGGTGTATAAAAATAGTGAGGAACGGTGGGAGGCAGAGCGGAATCAAAGCCTCCCGGAAGCCTTCCTGGCTGCGTATTCAGATTTTTCCTATGGAACAGCCGCAGAGCTCCTTAAGGACAAAAAGGAGAATACAGCCTATTCACCCCTGGGCCTTTATTACGCCCTGGCGGCAGCGGCCCAGGGAGCTGAGGGAAAAACCGAAGAGGAGTTCCTGTCCCTTCTGGGATATGACAGCGTCCAGGAGCTGGCAAAGGACTGCAAAAGCTCCTTTGACATCCTTTATCACGTGCCCAATAAGGAAAACAGGACAGGAGCCGGAGAGGAGCCCCATACCTCGTCTCTCTATTCTCTTCAGATCGCCAACTCCCTGTGGGCCGACGACAGCCTTCCTTTAAAGGAAGCATTTGCCGGACGGCTTTCGGAATATTTCTATACGGACGTGTTCCAGGGGGATCTCCAGAGCGGAGAGGCTGGAGAGGCCATGGCCGGCTGGGTGAAGGAGCGCACTGGAGGACTGATCCAGCCGGAGCCGGCTCCACTTCCGGAAAATGTGCAGCTTTCTTTAAGGAATACCATTTATTTTTACGATCAGTGGCAGGACCGGTTTTCTCCGGAGACCACAGAGGAGGATGTGTTTTATACGGATGACGGACAGGAGATCGTTTGTGATTTTATGAACCGGGAGAACGGCTCCACCGGTTTCCGGAAAGGAGAAAACTTTACTGCCTCAGAGCTGGCATTGAAAAACGGAGCCGTGGTATTCGTTCTGCCGGATGAGGGCGTCGGTGTCCAGGAGCTGGTCCAGTCGGCAGAAACCCTGAGGGAGGCCCTTTCCGGGACCAATGGCCAGAGCGTGGGAGAGGTGGTCTGGAAGGTACCGAAATTCTCTTATGGGTATAAGGCGGAGGGGATGAAGGAAATGCTTCAGACACTGGGATTAAATGAGGCCTTTGGGGAAAGCGCAGATTTTTCCGGGATCTCAGACCAGAAGCCCCTGGGGCTTTCAGACGTTGCCCAGGAGGTACATATCGGCATCGATGAAAACGGTGTGGAGGCGGCTGCGTTTACAGAGATCCTATGGGCAGGAGCCGCCCTTCCCCAGGGCCGGGCCGAAATGATCTTAAACCGGCCGTTCCTCTATGCAGTAAAAAATAAAGGCCAGATCCTGTTTGTGGGGATCTGTCAGGATCCGGTTCCGTAAAAAGAAACGTGCAGAAATCCGGATACAGATAAAAATGCGCCCCGGCTGCTTCAGATCACTGAAGGGCTGGGGCGCATTTTATATCTGCTTTTACATGTATCCGGGTCCCACAGGGATGTAGATATCATCCAGCGGTGAGCTGGGGATAAAGGGAGCGGTGGTCTCCGGAACAGTTTCGGTGTCGGGGGCTGCGGTCTCGTTTTCCGAGGGCAGCACCACAGCAGACTGGGTATGGACTGTACACGGTCCGGGCATTGCGTACCGGGAGTCGTCGGTGCCGCCGGATTCTCCCTCCGGCGTTACCAGTACAGTCCGGCTGTGCCTGGATTCCAGCGGACAGAATTCCGTGGGAAGCCCGCCGGATTCGCCGCAGACGGTGATGGCCACATGGTGGTCACAGACCTGGGTGGGAACGGTACCCTTGGCAAAATACTCGGTATAAACGGCGCTTCCTCTGGGATCTGCTTCACAGACACCGGGGTTTGGAAGCATTCCGGACTTCCGGCACACGCTGGCGGTCTCAATTGAGTCGGGAACCGGGAAGCCAGTGTCTGCCAGCCCCTCGTGGGCCCGGGCCATGATCTGCTTCCAGATCCGTTTGTGGTAGGAAGTGCTGCTCCCGATGGCCGAGATCTTCTGGTTATCATCGCAGCCGGACCAGATGCCGGCAGTATAGTACGGCGTATAGCCCACGAACCAGATATCCACATTGCTGGTGGTCGTACCAGATTTTCCTGCATTGGACATGCCTGGGATATTGGCCGGAACGCTGGTGGAATTCAAGCTGACGCCGGGAGAGGCGTACATGCGGCTGCTTTCCATGGACTCTGCCAGGGCGTCGGTCAGAAGAAAGGCCGTAGAATCCTTGAGGACCCGTTTGGTCTGTGGCTCATTTTCCAGAAGGACCTTTCCGTTATGATCCAGGATCTTTGTGAAGAAAACAGGCTTCGTATAGATCCCGCCGTTGGCAATGGCCGCATAAGCGCCGGTGAGCTCCAGGTTGGAAACTCCCTTGGTGATGCCGCCCAGGGCCGTGGCCGCGTTATAATCTGTTTCTGTCAGGGAGGTGATCCCAAAATTCCGGGCATATTCCACTCCCAGCTGGGGCGTCACTGTCTCCATCATACAGCGGACGGCCACAATATTCATAGAATAAACGATACCGTCGCGGATGGTGCTGTAACCCATATAGCCCTTCTTTGCATACCAGTTCCGGAAGGTCTTCTGTCCCACCGTATAGGGGGCGTCATAGTAAACAGTGCTCAGGGTGGCTCCGCAGGTATCCAGAGCCGGGGCAAAGGCGGTCAATACCTTAAAGGTGGAGCCCGGCTGGCGCAGGGTGTTGGTGGCACGGTTCAGGGAAAGACTGATCTCCTTGGTTCCGCGCCCTCCATTGACGGCCTTTACATAACCGGTGTGCTGGTCCATAAGGACAAAGGAAACCTGGGGCTGTAAAATGTAGTAGACCACCTCTCCAAGGACCGTATCGCCCTCTTTTGTCATAGCGGACTTATAGGCGGCGATGGCGGCATCTGCCTCCTCCTTTGTTTTGAACAGGCCGTCGTAGGAGGTCTGTCCCAGATCCGTCCGGTAATATGTCTTCATGGTCTCGTCAGAATAGTTGGTGACGGTCTCATCCTCATGCTGGATGGAAAGACGGTAATCGACGGAGTAGTATACCACGTCATAGTTATCCGGGTTGTTGACCTCCTCATCCACAATGGCCTGGAGATCCGGATCCTGGGTGGTATAGATGGAAAGTCCTCCGGCATACAGAAGATTGGAGGCCTGGGATTCTGTGTAGCCCAGCTTCTCCTGGAGAGCCGTCATGACCTGCTCGGTCAGCTCGTCCGTAAAATAGGAATAGGGGTTCTGGCTTTCCTGGGTTACCAGATCCACATTCTGGATCCTGGAGTAGACGTCGTCGGCCAGGGCCTCCTCCTGGTCTTCCTTGGAGATCTTTCCCTGTTCATACATATACTGGAGGATCACCCGCCGCTTTTCCTCGTTGTTTTTTTGACCTTTTTCCGACAGAGGATTGTATTTGGTAGGGTTCTGGGTGATACCGGCAATGACTGTGGCCTCGGAAAGGGTCAGGTCAGAAACGTCCTTCCCAAAGTACCGCTTGGCGGCGGATTTCACACCCAGGGTGTTATTTCCCAGGTTAATGGTGTTTAAATAGTTTTTGAGGATGATCTCCTTGTCCATGATCTTTTCCAGCTGGAGGGCCAGATACTGCTCCTGGAGCTTTCTTTCCAGCTTTTCACCGAAGGAATCCTCGTTTCCGCCGGCGAAAATATTGTTTTTGATCAGCTGCTGGGTCAGGGTGCTGCCGCCGCCGGCGGGATTGTTGGTCAGGATCCCCACGGCCGCACGGATCATGGAACGCAGGTCCACGCCGTGATGGGACCAGAAACGGGAATCCTCAATGGCTACAAAGGCATCGATCAGGCATTGGGGCAGCTCTTCGTATGTGGCCTCCAGACGGTTGGATCCGGACTTCACCAGAGTCTCCGTCAGATTGCCCTTGCTGTCATAAACCATGGTCGCGTACCCGCTGGGTTCAATGCTTGCCACGTCGATCTCCGGCGCAGCGTCGATGATCCCTTTAAAGATACCGTAGCCCAGGCTCACAGAAAGTATGATTCCCACAGTAAAAAGGACCAGAACCAGCTTCACAAGCCATAGGACCAGCTTGGATGCGACTTTCTGGGTTTTTGAACTGGACCTCTGCAGCTTTCTGGCTACTTCGTTTTTTCCATAATTCATTCAGGAAGCCTCCTTTATATTTCCCCATTATAACAAACTTCTCCAGAATAATAAATACCTATTGTGGAAAAGTTTTGTTTGTATTATGATATTTTTGACGGTAAAGTGGGGAATCAGTAAGAAAAAATTACGGATTTAGAAATAAATGACACAAGGGAGGGCACTGTATGGCAGATCGTTACAAGATCCTTTATGAGGGCGGAGAGGGTGAAACAGAGGTAAAAAAATCCCGGTTCATCGCCACCACAAGACCCGTAAAGTCCGAGGAGGAGGCGGTAAGCTTTATCGCGGAAATGAAAAAGAAATACTGGGACGCGTCCCATAACTGTTCGGCCTTTACCATCGGAAGGAACCATGAGCTGACCCGCTGCAGCGACGACGGAGAGCCGGCCCAGACGGCAGGACGTCCCATGCTGGATGTGCTTCTGGGAGAGGATATCCATGACCTCTGCGTGGTGGTCACCCGCTATTTCGGGGGAACTCTCCTGGGGACCGGGGGATTGGTGCGCGCTTATTCGGGAGCCGTGAAGGAAGGTCTTTTAAACAGCCAGATCGTAGAGAAGTTCCGCGCATACCAGATGGATGTAAGGACCGGATATACGGGCGTTGGGAAGATCCAGTATATCCTCGCCCAGGAAAATATAACAGTCATGGACAGTATCTATACGGACCAGGTGGAATTTAAGCTTCTGGTGCCAGTGGAGCGTTATGAAGACCTGGAGAAGCAGCTCATTGAGGGGACCAACGGCGGCGCCAGGCTGGAAAAGGGAGACGAGATCTGGTACGGTATATTAAATAAGGAAGTAATTTTGTTTGAAGAATAAGATTTGATTGCATTTTACCGCTTATGATGCTATAATCGAGAGTCGGTAAATCAGTTTTGAGTCAGGAAAGAGGAGTTTTATGAAGATCAAACGCGAGGATATCAGAAACATAGCGATCATTGCCCATGTAGACCACGGCAAGACCACTCTGGTGGATCAGCTTCTGCGCCAGAGCGGCGTGTTCCGCGCCAACCAGGAAGTGGTGGAGCGCGTCATGGACTCCAATGACATTGAGAGAGAGCGCGGTATCACGATCCTTTCTAAGAATACCGCAGTATTTTATAAAGGTGTAAAGATCAATATCATCGACACGCCAGGCCATGCCGATTTTGGCGGCGAGGTAGAGCGTGTCCTTAAGATGGTGGACGGCGTGGTCCTGGTGGTGGACGCCTTTGAAGGGCCCATGCCCCAGACAAAATTCGTGCTCCAGAAGGCCCTGGAGCTGGATCTGCACGTCATCGTCTGCATCAATAAGATCGACCGTCCCGAGGCAAGACCGGCGGACGTGATCGACGAGACCCTGGAGCTTTTCATGGATCTGGACGCCTCCGACGAGCAGTTAGACTGCCCCTTTGTATATGCGTCTGCCAGGGCCGGCTTTGCAAAAAAAGAGCTGGATGATCCGGAAGTGGATATGAGCCCGTTATTTGAAACGATCATCAGCTATATCCCGGCTCCGGAGGGAGATCCGGAGGCTGATACCCAGCTTCTCATCAGTACCATCGACTATAACGAGTACGTGGGCCGGATCGGGATCGGAAAGATCGACAACGGTTCCCTGCGGGTAAATCAGGACTGCGTCATCGTAAACCATCATGACATGGACAAGAGACGGAGAGTGAAGATCGGAAAGCTGTATGAGTTTGACGGCCTGAACCGGGTGGAGGTCCAGAGTGCAGAGATCGGATCCATCGTGGCTGTGTCCGGTATCCCGGATATCCACATCGGCGACACCATCTGTTCTCCGGAAAATCCGGTGGCGATCCCGTTCCAGAAGATCTCTGAGCCCACCATTTCCATGAACTTCATGGTAAACGACAGTCCCCTGGCCGGCCAGGAGGGGAAATTCATCACCTCCCGCCATATCCGGGAGCGTCTGTTCCGGGAGCTGAATACAGATGTGAGCCTGCGTGTGGAGGAGACAGATTCCGCCGACTGCTTTAAGGTTTCCGGCCGCGGCGAGCTGCATCTGTCCGTCCTCATTGAGAACATGCGCCGGGAGGGCTTCGAGTTTGCGGTCAGCAAGGCAGAGGTGATCTATAAATACGATGAGAGAAACAGAAAGCTGGAGCCCATGGAGCTGGCTTATGTGGACGTTCCGGAGGAGTATTCCGGTTCCGTGATCCAGAAGCTCACCAGCAGAAAGGGAGAGCTTCAGGGCATGAGCCCGGCCAACGGCGGATATACCAGACTGGAATTTTCCATCCCGTCCAGAGGCCTCATTGGCTACCGCGGCGAGTTTATGACTGATACCAAGGGGAACGGTATCTTAAATACCATCTTCGACGGCTATGCGCCGTTTAAGGGCGAGCTGAATTACAGAAAGAACGGCTCCCTGATCGCCTTCGAGGCCGGCGAATCCATCACCTACGGCCTGTTCAACGCCCAGGAGAGAGGAAACCTCTTCATCGGGCCAGGCGTTAAGGTCTACTCCGGCATGGTGGTGGGAGAGTGCCCCAAGGCCGAGGATATTGAGCTGAACGTATGCAAGACAAAGAAGCTGACCAATACACGTTCCTCCAGTTCCGACGAGGCTCTTAAGCTGACTCCGCCCAAGGACATGAGCCTGGAGCAGTGCCTGGATTTTATCGACACCGACGAGCTCCTGGAGGTAACACCCAAAAACTTAAGGATCAGAAAGAAGATCCTGGATCCCACCCTGAGAAAGAGGGCCATGATCAGCAAGAAAAACCAGTAATCGGATACAAAAAGGAAATGGCGGAAAACGCCGGAAGGAACCGGGGGCATGTTTCTGTGGAACCACAGGGACATCCCCGGTTTTTATACTGAAAACAGGGGAGAGCATTATGATACAGATTCTTGTGAGCGCCTGTCTTACAGGCGAGAACTGCAAGTGGGATGGAGGAAATAACAGAAATGAAGCGCTTCTGGATTTTATGGAGCGAATGAAGGGAAAGGCAGAATTCCATCCGGTCTGCCCGGAGCAGCTGGGAGGGCTTTCCACCCCGAGACCGGCTTCTGAGGTGCGGGAGAACGACGGAGTCGTTGTCAATACAGAGGACAGGAATGTGACTGCTGAATTTCTCCTGGGAGCGGATCTGGCGTTAAGGGAAGCAAAAAAATATGGCTGCACCATCGCCATCTTAAAAGAAAAAAGTCCTTCCTGCGGATGCAGCGGCATCTATAACGGAAGCTTTTCCCATACCCTGATCCCGGGTATGGGAAAAACCGCGGCCCTTTTATCCGGATATGGGATCCGGGTGGTGGGCGAATCCCAGATCGGAGAGCTGGAAAAGGAGCTGCGATAGCTACTGGGCTCCCGGGAGGTTCCAGTCATACTTTCTGGCCAGAAGACGGATCATCACCACGATGGAGGAGCTTAAAAACATGGACAGGTTGTGATCTGCGGCCTGCATAAAGAGCAGATAGGAGACGGCTCCGGCAATGGAGGCGCAGGCGTAGATATGCTTCCTAAGGACCACAGGGGTCTGGCCGGAAAGGATGTCACGGAGTATCCCTCCTCCAACGCCGGTGATGACACCCAGAAAGGCGCAGAGGAAGCCGTTGTTTCCAAAACCAGCGCTGATGGCCATGTTGACTCCGGTGGCAGTGAAAAGCCCAAGTCCCACTGCGTCCAGGAAATTCATGATATTGTCATAGGTCTCCCCCTGGAGATGCAGGAGCTGGCTCCATTTCATCCGGATGGTCAGAAACATACAGTTGACGGTCCAGAAGGCGATGATGGTGTTGGTGGGATCCAGGAACATTCCCGGAGGCGTCTGGCCGATGAGGATATCCCGGCACATCCCTCCGCCCACGGCGGTGGTGACGCCCAGGACCACGATCCCCAGATAATCCAGACGGCGCTTTACGGCTACCATGGCGCCGGAGCTGGCAAAGGCAATGGTCCCGATGATCTCCAGGATCTTATAAACATTGATATCGGGCAGCATGATCTCTCCTTTTCATATACTGCGGACGGGTCGGCGGTCATGGGCGTTTTCCAGGGCTGACAGGGATCGGGGTGATCCCGGCGGGCCGCTGGGGTGCTGCCAGTCCCGTCCAGCTGCTGGAACGCCACCGGTCCCGGCGGACATCCGGAGCATGGCTGGTCCCGGAAGACATCGGGAACGCGGCCAGTCCCGGCAGGCTACTGGAATATGGCCGATCCGGCGTACTGGTTGAACAGCTGCTTCACATAGACCACCTTCTGAAAATACTCCGCCGTCAAATCTCCACAATTTACTGCCTCCTGCAGTTCCGCTGTGGAATAGATCATGGCATCGGCAAAGGTATCGGCAAAGTCCTCAGTAAATGATGTTGCAGAATATCCGCTCTTGAAGCAGGGGGGGACACCTCCTTCCTGCATGGCAAGAGGTGCTCCGTCATAATAATAGTTGAGGTCATATGCGTGGCCGCTGTTCATTGCAGCAAAATCCTGGCGGAGTTTTTTTCCGGAGGCTTTATTCAAGGTTGATTCCATCGCGTGACCTAATTCATGAGCAGCTGTTGATAGGTAACCGCTGGTCTGGACTACGTTGGAATCAAACGAATAGGTTCCATCAACCCACCAGCCAGAATCTGTATTCCTTTCAGAGTCGATATAGATTGATTGAAATTTCAGTGGTTTTCCCGTGGCTGCCTGGGAGGCATCAGCAATGATCCGGATACTTCCTGCCGGACAGAGATCCAGGATTTCCTTCACTGTGCTCGCAAATTTATATCTCTCATCAACAGAAAATGCCTTTCTATGGGAAATAGAGACTCCATACTGTGTCTGGATTTCCGCCTCCAGCATGGCCAGCTGTTCTGCGATTTCCGCGTCGATGGCAGCCCTTGATTCCTCTGTGTATTCTCTTATACGTCCCTGGGGATCGCAGTACAGGGTGTAGGTGGAGAAGGTTCCATCAGAATTTTTATGATTATGTGTTACCAGTGCCACCTTCTGTTGCTTTGAGAACATCAGATAGATGACCTGGCCGTTATATTCATACAGGCCTGTGTTGTTTATAAAAATTGATCCTGACATTTGGGAGGCTCTTTCCTCTTGGTAGGGCTGGAGGAATCCGTCCTGGTATTGCGACTGGACTACGATCGGATAGCCTGTGGCACCATACTGAGGATCTTCCTTGAAAAGTTCCATACCTGTCTCTGCCCGGGCGGGCAGAGAAGAAGCGTTAAAAAGCGAAGCTGCAAGAAATAAAGCCATCAGGCTTTTTCTTAAAAAGGATCTCTTTTTCATTTCTTTTCTCCTTATATAAAATGCGGCTGGCCTGCGCTCCGGCGCGGCGGCAGAGACAATGCAGGTCCATAGAGACAGTGTCGGTCCGCAGAGACAGGGCCGGACCCTGCGGCCCAGCCGGTTTATCCTATACCATATTCCCAATGCTGATAAAGGGGCTGTATCACCGCTCTGGTACAGAGCGCTTCCATACAGCCCCTTCCATGGTTTTCCAGATATGTTCCGGCTCCGGGACTATGCGATGGTGGTGCCGCCCCGTCCGGCCAGGGCGTCTTTTGCCATATCCATGGAGGTGATGATGGCGTGGCGGCCCTTTCCTGCGTTTATGAAGTCGATGGAGGCCTCGATCTTAGGCAGCATGGAGCCTGCGGAGAACTGGCCTTCTTTTGCGTAGCGGTCTGCGTCGGCGGCAGTGACCTTGTCCAGATGGACCTCGTGATCCGTGCCGTAATTGAGGGAAACATTGTCAACGCCGGTCAGGAACATTAAAACGTCGGCGTCGGTTTCCTTTGCCAGGAGCCCTGCGGCCCGGTCTTTTTCGATGATGGCGCTGGCGCCCTTCAAGCTGGATCCCTGCTCCATAACAGGGATTCCGCCGCCGCCTGCGGCGATGACAAGCTGGTCTGCATCCAGAAGGGCCTTGATGGCGTCGATCTCCACGATGGCCACAGGTCTGGGAGCGGCCACGATCCGGCGGTAGCCGTTTTCTGTTTTAACGGTGAAATTGCCCTTTTCCTCTTCAGCCTTTGCCTCTTCAGCGGTCATGGTACGGCCCACCACCTTAAGGGGGGTGTAGGAGGATTCGTCATAGGGATCCACGGTCACCTGGGTCAGGATCGTGGATACGGGCTTGTAGATCCCGCGCTTGATGAGCTCTGTACGCAGGGCGTTCTGGAGGTCATATCCGATATATCCCTGGCTCATGGCAGAGCAGACAGACATGGGAGCCGGTGTGTATTCCTTATGCTCCCGGGCCAGTTCGTTCAGGGCTGTATGGATCATTCCCAGCTGGGGAGTATTTCCGTGGGTGATGGCCACCTGCCAGCCGTTCTGGATAAAATCTGCGATGGTTTTTGCGGCTTTGGCAACCGCTGCCTTCTGTTCCGGAAGATTGGTTCCCAGGGCGTCGTGGCCCAGGGCCAGTACAAGTCTCTTTTTTGCCATATGGATCAGTTCCTTTCACTGGATTGTTCTATTTCTCCTATCATATCACATTTTTTCGGCGGGTGGAAGGAAATTTTTGCAATTTTACCACAAGTATGCTATGATGATGGAAGATATGGCAAAATCTGACCTTAGGAGGAAGAAAAATTGAAGCTGTTATCAATCGCAATCCCATGCTATAACTCGGCAGCGTATATGGAAAACTGCATCCGGTCCCTTCTGCCTGGCGGTGACGAGGTGGAGATCCTCATTGTGGACGACGGATCCAAGAAGGATAATACGGGTGAGATCGCAGACCGGTATGAACGGGAATATCCGGGGATCTGCCGCGCCATCCATCAGGAAAACGGCGGTCATGGCGCAGCCGTAAACGCAGGCCTCCGGGAGGCCACAGGCATTTTCTTCAAGGTAGTGGACAGCGACGACTGGGTCAATAAGCAGGCGTATGTGCAGGTGTTAAATACGCTGCGCCGGTTCGTGTACGGAAAGGATACCCTGGATATGCTGATCACCAACTTTGTGTATGAGAAGCAGGGAGCGAAGCATAAAAAAGTAATGAACTACAACACAGCCCTTCCAAAAAACGAGGTGTTCACCTGGGATGATGTGAAGGTGTTCATCGCGGGCCAGTACATCCTGATGCATTCGGTCATCTACCGGACCGAGCTTTTAAGAGACTGCGGCCTGGAGCTTCCCATGCATACGTTCTATGTGGACAATATCTTCGTTTACGAGCCCCTTCCCCATGTACGGAAGATGTACTATCTGGATGTGAATTTTTACCGGTATTTCATCGGCCGTTCGGACCAGTCGGTCAACGAGCAGGTGATGATCGGCCGCATTGACCAGCAGATCCGGGTGACAAAACTGATGATGGGCTATTATGACGTGACGAAGCTTCAGAATAAGAAGCTGAGGCGGTATATGACAAGGTATCTGGAGATCATGATGGTGGTCAGCTCCATCCTGGCGATCCGGTCCGGGACCGATGAAAATATGGCGAAAAAGAAGGAGCTCTGGGAGTATGTGAAGAAAACCAATCCCAGGCTGTACATACGGCTCCGGTTCGGCTTCCTGGGCCAGGGAATGAACCTTCCCGGCAAGGGAGGAAGACAGATCTCCATTGCCGGATATAAGATCGCACAGAAGTTTTTTGGATTTAACTGATCCCCGTCCCGCCGGACGGGAAGGAAAAAGAAAGGGCTGGGCGCAGTATTTAACTGCGGACCAGCCTTTTTAGATCTGTATAAAAATCAGGATAGGAAATGGAAACACAGTCGGCGTCCTGAAGCTCGGTGCTGCCCTCGGCGGCAAGGGCGGCGACAGCAAAGGTCATGGCGAGCCTGTGGTCTTTATGGGCGGAGATGGACGCGCCGTGGAGAGGACGGCCGCCGTCGATGATCATGCCGTCGTCGGTCTCGGTGACGTCGGCTCCCATGGCCCTCAGATTTTCCGCCACAAGGGCGATCCGGTTGGATTCCTTGACCTTTAATTCAGCAGCGTCCTTAATGATGGTGCGGCCCTGGGCAAAGCAGGCCATAAGGGCAACCGTGGGAAGCTCATCGATCATGGCGGGAATGACGGAGCCCTGGATCACCGTACCATGGAGGCTGCTGGAGCGTACCAGCAGGTCAGCAGTGGGCTCAGAGCCGCTGTGGTCTTCGTTTATAAGGGTCAGGTCAGCTCCCATGGCCTTGCAGACCGTAAGAAGGCCGGCGCGGGTGGGATTAATCCCTACGTTTTTTATGAGCACCTCAGAATTGGGGAGGATCATTCCGGCGGCGGCAAAGTACACGGCGGAGGAGATATCTCCGGGAACGGTGATCCGGTTCCCGTAAAGCTCCGGCGTCTGGCGGACCGTGGCGGTGGAGCCCTCGGTGCGGATATCCGCGCCAAAGAATTTCAGCATCAGCTCCGTATGGTTCCTGGAGATCTGGGGCTCTGTGACACGGGTCTCCCCTTCGGCATAAAGGCCAGCCAGGAGAATGGCCGACTTTACCTGGGCAGAGGCCACAGGAGAGTCGTAGCAGATCCCGGAAAGAGGTTTTCCGGTGATCTGGAGCGGCGCGCAGCCATTTCCATGGATGCTTTTTATATCTGCCCCCATCATGGAAAGAGGGGTGATGATCCGGCCCATGGGCCGCTTCTGGATGGAGGCGTCGCCGGTGAGAACAGCAGAAAAGTCCTGGGCCGCCAGGATCCCGGAAATGAGCCGGGTGGTGGTGCCGCTGTTTCCGCAGTCCAGGGGGGCTGAGGGGGCCGAAAGACCGCGGAGGCCTTTGCCGTGGACTGTGACCACGCCATTTTTGTTTTCAATGTCCACGCCCATATGGCGGAAGCAGGAGATGGTGGAGAGGCAGTCGGCCCCCTCCAGAAAGCCGTGGATCTCCGTGGTTCCTCTGGCGATGGAGCCCAGCATGACGCTGCGGTGGGAAATGGATTTATCACCGGGGACTGTAACGGAGCCCCGGATGCTTTTTGCGGGAGAGAGTTTCATGGAATGCCTCATTTCTATTTAATAAGCGTATAGTTGTATTTTTTCAGCAGCTCATAGGCCCTGGTTTCGGAGTCCTGGTTATAAAAGGAGATCCGGAGAGCGCCCTCGCCCTCTTCCCGGCTATGGTTGATGCCGATGTTCTTGATGTTAATGCCCTTGGAGGCCAGGAGCACGGCCAGAGTGGAAATGGAGCCAGGTTCGTCCACGATATCCACGGTAAAGGAATAATCCGGGGCCACGGGGCCGCGGCTGTGGCTGGAGAAGGTGTTGCGGTATGCGCCCGACTCTTCAAACAGCCGGTGGATGGAGCTTCCATCCCGGCGGTCCAGCTCCTCATATATGGTTTCAAGAGACTGGATGTACCGGCGCAGCAGTACCTTGATATTCTCCGTATTGGTCATGCAGATCTGCTCCCACATGACCGGGGAGGAGGAGGCGATCCTGGTAATGTCTTTAAAGCCTCCGGCGGCGATGGTCCGCATGAGCTCCTCCTCATTGTCATTATCCCTTACAAGATTCACCAGACTGGAGGCCACCAGATGGGGCAGATGGCTGACGGCGGCCACAGAAAAATCGTGCTGCCGGTAATCGGTGACCATGGGAATGGCTCCAATGGACAGGGCCACCCGCCGGATCCGTCCGATCTGCTCCGGGGTGCTCTTTTCTGTGGGCGTGATCATATAGTAGGCGTTTTCCAGGAGATGGTCTGTGGAGTTCTCATAGCCGGTCTTTTCTGATCCGGCCATGGGATGGCCGCCCACAAAGACCTCCTCCATACCCAGCCGCTTTACGGTCTCATGGATATCCGTTTTGGTGCTCCCCACGTCTGTGACCAGGGCGCCGGGCTTTAAAAGCGGGCGGATCTGCTCCAGATAGGAAGCATTATATTCCACCGGGGTGCAGAGAAAGACCAGATCGCACCAGGAGATCTCCTCGCCGATGCCGTCCAGGATCACGTCCACGACGCCATCTCTTTTTGCCTGCTCCAGCTTATCCCGGCTCCTCATATATGCCATGATCCGCACGTCCCTGCGGCTTCTTTTTATTCCCCGGGCAATGGAACCGCCGATCAGTCCCAGCCCGATAAAACCGATGGTCAAATCTTTCATAATCAAGTCCTCCTGGAATTAAATTTTAAATCACCCCCTGGTAAATGTCAACAAAAAACTCAGCGCACTAAAGCGAAAAAGCCATTGAAGGGCTGGCTTTCTATTCCAGACCGGCCCGGAAAAGCTCCCAGGCGATCCGGGCGCTTTCCTCCAGTTCCTCCAGGCGGAAAAAGGCATCCATGACAGATTTTCCGGGAACGACCGGTCCATGATTTTTTAAGAGGAAGCCGTCGGAAGCCCCCACCCGCTCCCGGAATGCCTGGAACAGTGCCTCGGAGCCGGGCTTTTCGTAGGGGACGAGTCCCACGGTTCCCAGCTTCATTTTCAGGTAAGGTGTATGATCCGGGATGCAGTCCTGGTCATTTTTCGCGGGAACGAAGCTCCAGAGGACGGAAAAGGTGCTGTGGGTATGGATCACGGCCCCGGTTTCAGAAGATTTTTCGTACAGTGCCAGGTGCAGAGGCCATTCTTTGCTGGGCTTTTTTTCTGAAAGCACAGTGCCGTCCATGGAAAGCACAGCGAAATCCTCTTTTTTCATGGTCCCGAAGCAGGAGCCGGTGGCGCTGATATAGATCCTGTCCTTGTGGCGGAAGCTCATGTTGGCAGAGGAGCCGCTGGTCTTTCCCCGGTCAAAAAGGCTGCGGGCTGTCCAGACGGCGTCGGACAGCTTCTGGTCCAGAACGGGATCCGTGCCGCCGGTCATGGAAAGGGCACGGCCAAAGAAATCCTCCTGGCCAAAGTTGCCGCTTTTTAAAATCAGGCGGACACCGGGCTCCCTCGCCGGAACCATGATGGGAACGCCGGGAGCCACGCTTTCTCCAATCAGATAGGAAGAAAAGCCGAGGGCTCTGGTGACGGCGCCGGAGGTCTCGCCTCCGGCCGAGATGATCCTGGTATAGCCGGCTTTTACTGCCTTTACAGCCAGCCGGGCGGCAGCGTCCTCCAGAAGGGAGGCGACTTTTTCAGCGCCCAGGGACTGGAATTCCTTTACCTTTTCCGGTGTATCGGAGCTATAAACCAGAACGGCGTCAGAACTGTTTTCATGCTCCTGGATGAACTGCCAGGCATCATCCACGGTCTGTCTTCCCTCCAGCAGTGCTTTGGGATCCAGTTTATAGGAGGGCTTTTTCTGGGCTTCGTACCAGGCGATCTGTCCCAGGGTCGCCTGGGAGCAGCTTCCGGCCAGCAGGAGCGCTTTTCCGGAGACGAGGCTTTCCGGGATTTTTGCGGCGCCTCCCAGCTCCTGGGACCAGAGTCTTGCCAGAGGCTCCAGGAGTCCGCTTCCTCCTGTGAGAAGGGGGAGGGACTTAAAGGCTGCGGCGATGGCGCGGCCATCTTCGGTGGTTTTATAATCGGGAATGATATAGAACCTTCTGGCACCGGCCTTTTCTGCCGCTTTTTCCAGGGAAAATGAAGATGGATCCTCCATCGGGATACAGGGCCACTGGCTCTGGGGTTCCATGAGCCGGCTGATGCTGCTGTCCCACATGGGGGTCAGCGGATGGTTTTTCATATGGCTTTCATGAAGGGGAACGCCATTCACCATCAGATGTCCGTGCTCCACGGTGCGGCCATTGACGGGAAGAGCGGGGCAGAGAATGGTACAGGGCACGTCCATAAGATCCATAAGTGCGTCGGCCACGGGTCCAATGTTGCCTTTCGGGGTGGAATCGAAGGTGGAACAATACTTGAAATAGAGCTGCCGTGCACCCTGATTAAGAAGAAACCTGGCTGCCCGCAGGCTGTCATCCACTGCCTGTGCTGTTTCCTGTGTCCTGGATTTTAAAGCAATGACAATGGCCTGGGCGCTGTCCCCGTCTTCCGGGCGTTCCGGGATCCCGTTATAGAGGCGGACGCTCATGCCGCCTTTTACAAGAAATGAAGCGGCGTCGCTGGCGCCGGTAAAATCATCTGCAATACATCCGAATACTGCCATATCTGTTTCCTCCTATATCTGCGCCTCCAGAGAGGGGAATTGCCTCCTCCGGCGGCGTTTTGGTACATTTACTGTTGCTGTACATATAATAGCAAATTTTGTGCCAGACGGAAACCGGGGTAATCCGCCGCGTCCCACCGCTCCCCTGGTTGACGGGACGCATCATGATGCAGTATACTTGAAACAATGCAACGAAAATGCAATCAAGTGTGCAACATAAAATTCAGGAGGAACCCATGATAAGATTATTAGTGATCGTTCCGTATCCGGAGCTGAAGGAGATCGTAGACTACGTGCTTGCGCATCACCCGGAAAGAGAGCGCCTGGACGCGGATGTCCAGGTGATGACAGTGGAGGATACGCCGGATGTGCCGGCAGACGAATACGATGCCATCATTGCCCGGGGCTATTCAGCCCAGAAGACCATTGCCCGATATAAGAACATACCCACCATCTGTCTGGATATTTCCGGTTATGATATGCTGCGGGCGGTGATCGAGTGCCAAAAGCTCTTTCATCCCGGAAAGATCGCCATCTGTGGCTTTGAGAGCCGGCTGTTTGAGGCTGAGGAGATCTGCCGTATGGTGGGGGTCAATGCGGCGGTGTTTGCTCCGGTGCTTCATGACGATCTGGAAAAGACCATGGAAAGGATCCTGGCTTCTGGCTGCGACGCTGTGGTCGGGGGATATTCGGCCTGTATCCTGGCAGAGCACAAAGGAATCCCGTCGGTGGTCATAAAAACTGGCCAGGATACGGTGGCCCGGGCTGTGGATGAGGCGGTGCGCACGGTGGACCGGATCCGCGGCGAACGGGTGATCTCCCAGATGTATAAGACGATTATTTATTCCTCTGAGGACGGTCTTTTGTACGTGGATAGGAACGGAGTGATCCGGGTCAGAAACCGGGTGGTGCGGCAGATGAATGGAGATGTGAGCCTCATGGACCGGAAGCTGAAGACCGTTCTTCCCTATCTTTATAAGGATTTTGAGACGGTCATGACGGGAGGCCTGGAACAGAGCGGGCGGATCCTCACCATACCGGGAACGAAGACCAGGGTGTCGGTGAGCTGCCGTCCGGTGATCGCCAACAAGGAAATATCTGGAGCAGTGATCTGCCTTTCGGATATCACCCTGATCCAGAATCTGGAGAGCCAGATCAGGAGAAAGCTCAGCGAGCGGGGGCTGAAGGCCAGATACACCTTTGACGATATCCTCCACGAGAGCGGGACCATGAAGGAGACCATAGAGACGGCCCGGCGGTACGCGGCAACGGATTCCAACGTGATCATCGTGGGTGAAACCGGAACGGGAAAGGAGCTGTTTGCTCAGAGCATCCATAACAGCAGCCGCAGGAAAAACGGCCCCTTTGTAGCCATCAACTGTGCGGCCCTGCCGGAAAATCTGCTGGAAAGCGAGCTGTTCGGCTATGTGGAGGGAGCCTTTACAGGCACCAGCAGGGGAGGAAAAATGGGGCTGTTTGAGCAGGCCCATGGAGGCACCCTGTTTCTGGATGAGGTGGAGGAGATCTCTCTTTCCACCCAGAGCAAGCTCCTGAGGACTCTTCAGGAAAAGCAGGTGCGCCGCATTGGGGATAATAAGGTCATCGATATCGATGTGCGGATCCTGTCAGCTACCAACAAGAGCATCACAAGGCTGTCGGAGGAAGGAGGATTCCGGAAGGATCTGATGTACCGGCTGGATGTGCTGCGGCTGTTTCTGCCGCCCTTAAGGCAGAGGGAGCGGGATGTGGAATTTCTGTTCTGCCATCTGCTGGGGAAGCTTTGCCAGGATATGGGCGTGAAGGCTCCGGTGACGGAGCCGGAGGCCCTGGAGCTGCTGTACCAGTATCCTTTTATGGGAAACATACGGGAGCTTGGGAATATTGCAGAGAGGGCCCTGGTGCTTGGGGACGGAAGTATACTGACAAAAGAGGACCTGAGCCGCGCCCTGTATCCCAGGGACCTGGAGGAGGCCGGCATGGAAGAAAGGAAAACGGAAACAAAGGAGAGCGGAACTGCATGCACGGCGTTTCCGGCAGATCCCTTAAGGCCCGAGCGGGAGCGGATCCTGGAGGCCCTGGAACGATGCGGAGGGAGCCGCGTCCGGGCTGCCGGGCTTCTGGGAATGGACCGCTCCACCCTGTGGAGAAAAATGAAAAAATATAATCTATGATCCCGGCCTGAAACAATCTGGATGGTGCAGCGATGAAACACGATGCAAATGATGCATTGCAACATATTTGCAACTAAATTTTATTGAATATGCACATAAAAAGGAAAAACAGCATGAAAAGACCATGCAGGACACACAAGGAAAATACTGACACAAAAAGAAAATCTGCGCAGGACGATCCGTTTGGCATAAAGGTTGCTTTTTAACATGGATATCTGAAAAATACAAAAGGGGGTTTGACTTATGTCAACATCGTACGTACTGATCGTATTTGCTCTGGTGATCGTCCTGATGATCGTGCTGATCTCCAAGTGCAAAGTCAACGCCGCCATGGGAATCCTTCTGTCGGCATTTATTCTGGCCATTGCCCTGGGGACACCCTGGCAGGACATCGAGGGGACCATCAACAGCGGTTTCTCCAGTACCATTAAAAGTGTGGCCATCGTGATCTTTTTGGGCTGTACCATGGGAACCGTGCTGGAAAAGACAGGAGCGGCCATCCGGATCACCAAATGGGCCATTGGCCTTGTGGGTGAAAAGCACATGATCTGGGCCATTGCCCTGAGCTCTGCCATCCTGGGTATCCCCATCTGGGCCGATACAGTGGTGATCCTTCTGATCCCCATCGTGTCCATGCTGGCAGTCCAGACGAAGAAATCCATGATGAGCTACGGCACGGCTCTTTATCTTGGAGCCCTGGTCACAGCGTCTCTTGTACCGCCTACACCGGGGCCGGTGTCTGCTGCGGCCCTGCTGAACGTGCCGCTGGGCCAGGCCATCCTCTGGGGAGCCATCGTTGCGGTTCCCAGCGTGATCGCGGCGACCTTCTATTGTATGTCCTTAAAAACACCGGTGGCTCCCAAGGAGGAATTCCTGGCAGCTGCCAGGGAGACGGAGCACATGGAGCTTCCGTCCCTGTCCAGATCCCTGCTCCCGATCCTGTTCCCGCTGGCTCTGATCTTTGTGAATACAGCGGCCTCTGTTCTGGTTCCCGATACGCAGATCGCCAATTTCTGCGCATTCATCGGAAGTCCTCTGGCTGCTCTCTTCACTGGCTGTATCCTTTCCCTTCTGTTGACCGGTAAGGATTGGAAGAGCAAAAAGGTGCTGAACGACTGGGTCAACGACGGGATCAATGCCGCGGCCATGCCCATTGTGGTAACAGGCATGGGCGGAGCCCTGGCTACCTTTGTTAAGAACGCGGGCGTTGCTGAAAAGATTGCGGAAGTCATTGCCCAGTCCGCGTTTCCGGCGATCCTGATCCCTATTATCATCGCAGCCATCATCCATGTGGTGACTGGCTCCAACTCTCTGGGCGTTATGACGGCGGCAGCCTTGGTGGAGCCCATGCTGGCAACCCTGGGGATCTCTCCGGTGGCGGCCTTCCTGGCCTGCGGTACCGGTGCGCTGATGTTTAAGCATGCCAATTCCTCCGGCTTCTGGGTAACGGTTTCCATGTCCAATATGGATGTGAACCAGGGAATCCGCGCCGTGGGCGGCGCATCCACTGTGGCCGGCTTTGTGGGAGCCGCAGTGACCTGCCTGCTGGTGGCCCTTCATGTGATCTGATGTGCCGGGGACAGGGCGCGGAGGGAAGCCGCAGCAGCGGCCGGCCCGCGTCTGCTCCCGAAGGGGCGCAGTCCTGGAGAGACTGCAGAAAGGAAGCAGAAATGGAAAAATTTATCACAAGAGCAGCCAGGCTCAATAAAGCCTATGATATCGAGCTGATCGAGCGGGAACTGGAATGCGGAGAGGACGATATTATCGTAAAGAACCATATGATGGGGATCTGCGGATCGGATAAGAGCTTTTACAGAGGCTTCCTTCCGCCCCAGACGGCGGAGTTCCGCCAGCCGCCGGAGTTTCCTTTTCTTCTGGGCCATGAGAGTGGCGGGACGGTGGCAGCCGTAGGAAGCCGCGTCAGTGACTACAAGGTGGGAGACAAGGTCATGGCCTTTGGATGGAATAATAACTTTGCGGATTATTTTAAGGCAAAAAGCTTCCAGCTCCAGCCGGTTCCCGAGGGATTGGATATGGATATCGCTGCCCTGGGTGAGCCCACGGCCTGCGCCATGTTCTCCGGACTTCATACCGGCGTCCAGCTGGGCGATACGGTGGTGGTCATGGGAGGCGGCTACGCGGGACAGATCATTGCCCAGTGTTCCCGGCTGAAGGGCGCTTACCAGGTGATCGTGGTGGATGTGCTGGATGGAAAGCTGGATCTGGCAAAATCCCTGGGAGCTGATGTGGTCATCAATTTCAGAGAAGAGGACCCGGTGGCAAAGGTGAAGGCACTGACCGGAGGACGAGGAGCCGACGTGGTGGTGGAGGCCGCCGGAACGGCAGAATCCTTCAATGCCGCCAGCACCATGATCCGCCACAATGGAAAGTTTGTTTTTTACAGCTGGGTGACCACTCCGGTGAATTTAAATATCAGCCGGTGGCATGACGACGGCCTGGAATTTGTCAATACCTGTCTGGTGCATCATACCTGGCAGGAGCGGTATGTATGGGTACCCGATACCCTGCGGCCTATTATCCAGGGCAGTGTAAAGATCCATCCGCTGATCACCAATGAATTCCGGCTGGAGAATATCCGGGCCGGCTTTGACCTGGCAGATAAGGACGATGCGGCCATTAAGATCGTATTCCGTCCATAAAAGAAAAGGAGCAGAATCTATGGATTATACAAATCTTCTCAATGACAGATCAGGAAGGGTGTCCCGGGTGGGAGTAGTGGGAGCCACCAAGGGCTATGGGTACACGCTGCTGGCCCAGATCCCCACAGTGGCCCACATGAAGCTTCGGGTCATTTGTTCCAGACATACGGATGAATGCCTGGAGGTACTGAAGGAGATCGGCTACGATGAGGCTGGGATCACGGTGTGCAATAGCCTGGAGGATATCAAGGCAGCATCTGAGGATGCCATTCTTATTGTGGATGATTACCGTCTGGTGACGGAATGCGGGATCACGGCATTGGTGGAGTGCACCGGCAATACGGCAGTCAGCTCCGACGCGGCCTTAAGGGCGCTGAGGAAAGGGATCAACGTGTATATGGTCTCCAAGGAGACAGACAGTGTCTGCGGTCCTGTACTGAACCAGACCGCAGAGGAGAACCATGCGGTGTATGCCCTGGTAAACGGGGATCAGCCGAGAAATCTCCTGGACCTTTATTCCTGGGCGAGGCTTTTGGGCCTGGAGGTGATCGCTGCCGGCAAATCCAGCGAATATGATATGGTATGGGACCGGGAGACAGGGACCTTCCAATATCTGGACGGAAACAGCGGACCGGAGGAGCTTCCGGAGCTTTTGGACTGCTGGAGCTATAAGGGGACCGAAACCCTGGAGGCCAGGAAAAAGCTGCTGGGCAAATATGCAGAGGTGATCTCTGCAGATCTTTGTGAGATGAACCTGGTGTCCAATATCACAGGACTGGTCCCGGCGTCTCCATTCTTAAGCTACCCCATGGCCAGGGTCAGTGAGCTGGCCGATATTTTTATTCCCAAAGAGGACGGCGGGATCCTGGATAAGACCGGAGTGGTGGATGTGTTCTATAATCTCCGGGAAAAGAATGAGGCAAGCTTCTGCGGCGGTGAATTCGTCATCGTCCGCTGTGAGAATAAAAAAATGTGGGAGATCTTAAAGGGAAAGGGCCATGTGATGAGCCGGAATGGGAAATACTGCTGTATCTACCATCCCTATCATTATATGGGGCTGGAGACCCCGGTTTCGATCCTGGAGGGAGATCTCATGGGGATCAGCACCCACAGTGAATGCCGTCAGGTATCGGTGCTTGCCGGCGTCGCCCAGAGGGATATCCCGGCAGGGACGGTACTCACAGTCCATGGCCATCACCATGAAATCGACGGCCTGACACCGGAGCTTCTGGAACGGGCAGCTGTGGGAAGCGCTGCACCGTTTTATCTTTTAAACGGAGCGGTACTCCAGCAGGATGTGAAGGCAGGGGAGCCGGTGACTCTGAATGACGTAGATCTCTCTGGCCTGGAAACGTACAGGATGTACGCGGAGGGACTGAAATTATAAAACAATAGAAACCTCCTATTATACAACCTCTTATTTTTGTATCAGCCTCCGGCCGCCCCAGCCGGAGGCTTTTTTAGAGAGAAAATCCAGAAACTGCCTGGCTCATGCCCTGGAGACTGCCGCTGTGAGCCGGTCTATTGACAGGTTTTCATACGGGATGTAAGATAAGATAAATTGCAGAGGTGTGAAGAAAAGAAGCGGATATGGTATGAACCGGGCGGATGCAGCCATCCGGCAGATGGATGAGCTCCGCGCCAGAAAAGAGGAGGAATAAGTATGGATTATATCTGTTCTAAATGCGGAAAAAAAGTATCTGTTTCCACCCGCCAGGCCAGATGCAGCTGCGGGGGACTCTGGAAGCTGGATTTTACTCCACCTCCCTTTAGGCCGGACGGCATTGACAAAAGCCAGTGGAGCCAGTTCCGCTACCGGAAATACATGGCCCTGGAGGACGAAAGCTGGAGGGAGCTGACCCTGGGAGAGGGTATGACTCCGGTGGTCCGCATGGACGGGAACGTTCTTTTAAAAATGGACTACATGATGCCCACCCTTTCCTATAAGGACCGGGGGGCGGCCGTTCTGATGGCCCATTGTAAGGCGGCGGGAGTGGACTATGTGGTCCAGGACAGCAGCGGCAACGCAGGAAACAGCATTGCCGCCTATGCGTCCAGGGCCGGGATCCCCTGTGAGATCTTTGTGCCCCAGGGAACTTCTCCTAAAAAGATCGCCATGATCCGGGCCCACGGAGCCGTATGTACGGTGGTGCCCGGAAGCCGGGACCACTGTGCCGCCGTGTGCAGGGAAAAGGCCGACCGGGAAGGGCTGTACTACGCCAATCATGTATACAATCCATTTTTCTATGAGGGGACAAAGACGTATATCTACGAGGTCATGGAGCAGCTGGGGAGGATCCCGGAACATCTGGTGATCCCCGTGGGAAACGGTACGCTTTTCCTGGGGGCTGTAAAGGCCCTGGAGCATCTGCTGGAAAGTGGAGCCATTGTCTCCATGCCCCGGATCCTGGCGGTCCAGAGCGAAAAATGCGATCCCTTATTAAAGGCGGCCCAGGAGGGCAGCCGGGAGCCCGCCAGGGTATCTCCGGAGCCCACACTGGCCGAGGGCATTGCCATTGGAGTTCCTATGCGGGGAGAAGAGATCCTGGAGTACGCTTATAAATATCATGTCCAGTTCATCCATGCTCCGGAGGAGAAGATCCTGGAGGCCAGGGAGATCCTGGCCGGAAAGGGGATCTATTGTGAACACACCACTGCAGCCAATTACGCGGCCTACCTGGAATTCTGCCGCCAAAACGGAGAGACCAGAGACTGCCTGATCACCATGTGCGGAGCGGGGCTGAAATCCGATCATTAAGGGAGCTGTCCCAGGGAAAGGGCGTGCCCCGGCCGGTTGGAATGCAAAAATAGGAGATAGAAAAACAGAGAGCCAGCCACTTAAAAATGGCGGACTCTCTGTTTTTGTAACTATTTCAGATACTGCATCAGTTCTGAGAGGGTATCAATCGTCATCGCGGTCGTCGTTGTAGTCATCGCGGTCGTCGTTGTCATCGTCCCGGTCGTCTCTGTCATCCCTGTCATCGTCCCACCGGCCATCGTCATCCACCCAGCAATGGTCCGGGGGCCAGCCGCTGGTCAAAAGGGAGCCATCGCTGTTCAGAAAGTACCATCCGTCGTCCAGCTCCACCCATCCGGTGGCCATATATCCGGAATCATGGAAATAATACCATTTTCCGTCAATAAGCTTCCAGCTTTTTTTCACATAATCGTCGTCATCATCCTGGTCGTCATCGTCATCGACTTCATACCACCAGCCGCTGGAATCCTGTTTCCATTCATCCGCAGAGGCAGAAAAGGGTAATGCGGCGGCCGCGGTCATGGCAGCCAGTAAAGTGATCAAAAGTTTTTTTCTCATCATTTCAGTGCCCCCCTGTCGTTTTTCTGATCGGTGAGTGGAGTATAATGGATAAAGGTATGAATTGAATCAAAGGTATGTAAAAACAGAGTAAAATCTGGAGCCCATGACAGCATATCTTCCATCAGTCCGATGTTTTAGAAAAATATTTTGTGCACTTTGCATATTTTACTTGTAATATTGCATGAATTTTGGTAGAATATCGTCATAGGTTCGGAGATGAAAATGAAATTGTCCGAAAACCAACGACTAAAACAGTACGGGAGGAATGAATATGGACGTTTATGGAACAAAACAGATCCGCAATGTTGTACTTTTAGGCCACGGTGGTGCCGGAAAGTCCACAGTCGCTGAAGCACTGGCTTATCTGACCGGCGTGACCAAGAGAATGGGAAAAATCTCTGACGGAAATACCATCAGTGATTACGATAAAGAAGAAATTAAAAGACAGTTCTCAATTTCTACAACCATGGTCCCCATTGAATACCAGGGCGCAGAAGGTAAAGTTAAGATCAACCTCCTGGATACTCCCGGATACTTCGACTTTGTGGGCGAAGTGGAAGAGGCTGTCAGCGTTGCAGATGCGGCTATTATCGTTGTAAACTGCAAGGCAGGGATCGAAGTAGGTACAGAAAAGGCATGGGAGTTATGCGAAGAGTACCGCCTCCCCAGGATCATCTTTGTGACCAATATGGATGATGACCATGCATCCTTCCGTGAACTGATCTTAAAGCTGGAAAAACAGTTTGGAAGAAAGATCGCCCCGTTCCAGGTGCCGATCCGTGAAAATGAAAAATTCGTCGGCTTCGTAAACGCTGTTAAGATGGAGGGCAGACGGTTTACGAATCTGTCCGACTATGAGGAATGTGAGATTCCCGAATATACGAAGAAAAACTTAGGGATCATCCGCGATGCCCTGATCGAGGCCGTGGCTGAGACCAGCGAGGAATATATGGAGCGTTATTTCTCCGGCGAGGAATTCACCCAGGATGAGATCTATACAGCCGTACAGACCAACGTCTGCCAGGGCAATATCGTTCCTGTCATGATGGGCTCCGGTATCAACTGCCAGGGCTTCCACGCTCTGTTAAACGCCATCGACCGCTACTTCCCGTCGCCGGATGAGGCTGGCGAGTGCATCGGCGTGGACGTTTCCAACGGCGAGCGTTTTACAGCTAAGTATAACGACGAGGTCTCCCTTTCTGCAAAGGTATTTAAGACCGTGGTGGATCCGTTCATCGGAAAATACTCCATGATGAAGATCTGTACCGGCATTTTAAAGCCCGACAGCACCATTTATAACGTAAATAAAGATGCAGAAGAAAAGATCGCCAAGGTTTATATGTTAAGAGGTAAGGAAGTGATCGAGGTTCCGGAGTTAAGGGCCGGAGACATCGGCGCTGTTGCGAAGCTAAGCGTTACCCAGACCGGCGATACCATCGCTTTGCGGAGCGCTCCCATCGTTTACCATAAGCCGAAGATCTCCACACCGTATACATATATGCGCTATATGGCAAAGACCAAGGGCGACGAAGACAAGATCTCCAGCGCGCTTTCCAAGCTTATGGAAGAGGATCTGACTCTGCGGGCTGTCAACGATGCAGAGAATCGTCAGAGCCTTCTTTACGGTATTGGCGACCAGCAGCTGGAAGTGGTTGTCAGCAAGCTCCTGGGCCGTTATAAGGTAGAGGTAGAGCTCTCCAAACCGAAATTTGCATTCCGCGAGACCATCCGCAAGAAAGTGGAGGCTCCCGGAAGATATAAGAAGCAGTCCGGCGGACACGGTCAGTTCGGCGATGTTAAGATGTCCTTTGAGCCCTCCGGCGATTTGGAGACACCTTATGTATTCGAGGAAAAAGTATTCGGCGGCGCAGTTCCCAAGAACTACTTCCCGGCAGTGGAAAAGGGCGTTCAGGAATGCTGCGTGAAGGGCCCGCTGGCCGCATATCCGGTGGTCGGCATCAAGGCTACTCTTCTGGACGGCTCCTACCATCCGGTGGACTCCTCCGAAATGGCCTTTAAGATGGCTGCGACCCTGGCCTTCAAGAAGGGCTTTATGGAAGCCGGTCCGGTGCTCTTAGAGCCCATCGCCTCCTTAAAGGTCGTGGTTCCGGATAAATATACCGGCGACGTAATGGGAGATCTGAACCGCAGAAGAGGCCGCGTTCTTGGAATGAATTCCTTACACGGCGGAAAACAGGAGATCGTGGCGGACGTGCCAGTATCTGAGCTTTATGGTTATAATACGGACCTTCGTTCCATGACCGGCGGTATCGGCGTATTTTCTTATGAATTCAGCCGTTACGAGCAGGCTCCCGGCGACGTTCAGAAGAAGGAAGTGGAAGCAAGGGCAGCAAGCCTTGATTCTTCCGAGTCCTAAGATACAGAAATAAGCGGTCCCCTTCCCGGGTTTCGGAAAATTTCAGAAATCCTGGGGAGGGGACTTTTGCAGTACGGTCCCGGCAGACGCCCGCCAAGGCTGGGAACGCAGATACAGGAGCGGACGGACACGAAAAGGAGAAAAATATGTGGGAAATTTGTAAAGATTTACAGGATGAGATCGTAACCATGCGCAGGGACCTGCACCAGATCCCAGAGATCGGGGGAGACCTGCCGGAGACCAAGGCATACGTAATGAAGAAGCTGACAGAAATGGGGATCCCATTTACTGAAAATAAAAGCGACAGCGGCCTTATGGCTGAGATCCGGGGAGGAAAGCCGGGAAAGACCATTGCCCTCCGGGCTGATATGGATGCCCTGCCCATCCAGGAGGCCAATGAAGTGGAATATATCTCCCGGCATGAAGGAATCATGCACGCCTGCGGCCATGACGCCCATACGGCCATGCTCCTGGGGGCAGCCAGGGTATTGAGTGAAAATAAGGACCGGATCCCAGGTACAGTCCGCCTTTTATTCCAGACCGATGAGGAGGGTTCCAGAGGAGCGGAGCGCACCATAAAGGAAGGCGGGATCCAGGGGGCGGACGCAGTGTTCGGCACCCATATCGGAACCATACTTTCTAAAGACATCCCGTCGGGAACCATGGTATGCACGCCGGGCTGCTGTATGGCGTCTTTCGATAAATTTGTGATCCGGGTAAAGGGTAACGGCTGTCATGGCTCCACACCGGAAAAGGGCGTGGACCCCATTAATATCGCTTCCCATATTGTGATCAATCTCCAGGAGATCGTTGCCAGGGAGATCGCGGCCACGAAGCCGGCAGTGCTGACCATCGGCCATATGGAGGCCGGGTTCGCATACAATGTGATCCCATCGGAAGCTCTGATCGAGGGGACCATCCGTGCCCTGGAGGAGGACGTCCGCCAGGAGCTGGCCAGACGGATCAAAGAGGTGGCGGAGGCCACGGCCAGGACCTTCCGCGGTGAAGTGGAGTATGAGATGATCTGGGGAGCTCCGCCGGTGATCAGCGATCCAGAGATGGCGGCTCTGGCAGCAGATTGTGCAAGAGAGGTGGTCGGGGAGAGCCGTGTCATCGACCATGTGGACGCGCCCAACATGGGAGGCGAGGACTTTGCTTATTTCCTCAATCAGGTGCCGGGAGCCTTCATGTTCTTAAGCTCCTCCAACCCGGAAAAGCACACCGACGTCCCCCATCATAACCCCAGGTTCAATGTGGACGAGGATGTGCTTTGGATCGGATCAGCCATGTTTGTAAAGATCGTGGAAAGATTTCTGGAAATAGAATAAAAGAACAGAGGATGCTGCTTTATTTGCCCAGCAGCAGCTTTACGATCAGCACCACCACCACGCAGATCATCACGGGCCGGATGATCTTTGCTCCGTTTTTCACGGCAAAGCCTGCGCCGATGTAATTTCCCAGGACGTTGCATACGGCGCATGGAATGCCGATGGCAAAGGGAACGTTTCCAGAAAGGATGTAGCTGATGAGGGCGGTATAGTTGGAGACGATCAGGACCATCTTTGCATTCCCGGAGCTGGTGCGGATATCATAGTGGAACAGGAATGTAAAGAGCAGCATGGCGATGGTGCCGCCGCCGGGGCCGTAAAGGCTGTCGTAAAGGCCGATGGTCATACCAGTGATTAGGGCCATGAGAATGTTCCGGGCCGTCAGAGGCTGCTCCTTTGCCGTGTAACTCCAGGCGTTTTTCACGAAGATCACCAGAACGGCGGTCAGGGGCAGCAGTACCATGAGCATGGACCGGATCTGGGCGTCGGTGAGGTAAAAAATGATCCGGGTGCCTAAAAAGGAGCAGAGGAACGAGGAAACGGCGCTGACAGCTGTGATCTTAAGATCCAGACAGCCGCTTTTAAAGTATTTATATGCGGCGGCGGTGCTTCCGAAGGCACATTGGAACTTATTGCATCCATATACGTAATACATGGGCATTCCGCACATCATATAGGCCGGCATGGCGATGAGTCCGCCGCCTCCGGCGATGGAGTCGATGAATCCGGCGACAAACAGCATGGGACAGAGCCAGATCAGATTGTGAACGTATTCCATAGCAGTAAAATCCCCCTTGTGGTTTTGTTTTTTATCATTTGTGCCCTACCATCATAAACTGGTTCATGGAAATAGTCAAATGATTTTGGATTCATCACCGGGTCCGGCCTCCGGGGAAGCTGCCTGGGACCGGAAGGAAAGGAGGCTGAAGGCGTGAGCAAAGAACAAAAGAGGATGGCCGCGATCTTTCTGTGCATCATGGGGATCGTGGGAACGCTGATGGCCTTGAAGCGGTAAGGGCTTCCGGAGGGACCGGAACGATAAAGCACCTTCCTCCGCCGCTATGACGAAGGGAGGTGCTTTTCTGCACGGACAGTCCGATCAATTAAAATTGTGCTGCGGTGATAACATGAAAAAATTGGAAATAGCTTTTACAGATACAAGAGAAAAAGTTGTGATTGATTGATGAAACTTCTGGACAGAAGGATATTATATTCGTATAGTCGGATTAAATGAGGATAAAATAAAAAAGTATATCCAGGACCAGGAAAAGCATGATATTGCAATGGATAAGTTAAGTGTAAAAGAATATGAGGACCCTTTTAAGGGTTAATGCCAAGCAGTAACAATACCCATTAAGGGACGACGAGTCAAGAGCAATATGGCTTGAACGGGGATGTGGGAAGGGCTATGTAAACAGAAATCCAACAGCTAAAAGAGAAGGCCAGCGCCTTGAGACGTTGGCCTGGTAACAAGGGATTATAGCTCTGGAGCAAATCACCCATGGAACGGGTGATTATGATTTTGTTGTTTTGGGAGTGAGCCGATCATACTGAACGGTGACTTCTCCAGTGACGATGTTGATTTTTTCTTTCTTCAGTAGTGTGTAGCGCGGCTGGCCCTGAGCTTAGTCCTTCTCCGCTTTTGGGAAGAAAGTGCGGCACACCTGGGTATCATTCCCTGTGCGCTTGGCCAGAAATTCCTCCAAATGGACAAGTGGCTTCAATCGTGGCTCCATCTGTTGGAAAAATACGCTCTGTTGTGTCTGGGCGAATGTCAGCTTACCGGATAAAATCTCCTGCATAATATTCGCCCGCCTGCCGGTCAGAAAGCGGATATTGTCTGTCAGTTTATGTAAGCCTGCCAAGTGATGGAAGTCCGCCCGATCAAAAGAAATGGTAAACTCCAGTGTTTTTCCTTTTCGTCCGGCAACAATATGGTACTGATAGGGCAGCAGGCGTTCAAAACCCGCTGCACATTCCTGTAATAAATCCATCAAAATTCCTCTTTCTTAATGAAAAAAGACCCTGCCTTATAGCAGGGTCTTTTGGAGCATTTTCTTTCGGCCTTAACAGCCTACGCCGGTTTGAGGTTTCACTGCACAACCCCTCCTGAAAGCTCCGTAAGACAATGCCTGCCGGCGCACCCTCTTACTTCAACGCTTTGACAGACACACGCCGTTGCCTGTCTTGTACTATTATTATACGCGGCAAACGAAAATATGTCAATCCCCATGCAAAATCCACACTGAGAAAACAGTATGTCGCAGGGCAATGGATTCCGGCACTTGACAGAAAAACCGAAATATGATACATTAAATTCCAGTTCAAAAACTTAGAAGAGGAGCAGTAGGGACGGAATGGGATCCAGAGAGCCGCTGGGTGGTGCGAAGCGGTTTCCGTGAAATTCTGAACTCGCCTCGGAGTTGCATGCTGAAGGGGATTTTTTAGTCTCTGGGTAGGCAGAGCCGGTCCGACCGTTACCAGGAAATGAGTGCGTGAAAGCCCAGGGCCTTCACGAAATAGAGTGGTACCGCGTGTGAATCAAGCCCCACGTCTCTATGAATGGATAGAGACCTGGGGCATTTTTGTTTCACTGGGAAGTTCCGTTCCCGGCGAGGCATATACACTGGTGATCCGTACCAAAGGAAATGGAGGAAATCGTCATGGCACAGTACAACCATGCCGCCATTGAGAAAAAATGGCGGGAAAACTGGGAAAAGAATCCCATCAACGTAAACGATGGAAAAAAAGAAAAATATTACTGCCTGGATATGTTCCCGTATCCGTCCGGCAGCGGCCTTCACGTTGGCCATTGGAGAGGCTATGTGATCTCTGATGTGTGGAGCCGCTACCAGCTTTTAAAAGGAAAATATGTGATCCATCCCATGGGGTGGGATGCCTTCGGCCTTCCGGCTGAAAACTACGCCATTAAAATGGGCGTGCATCCGGCCAAATCCACAGCCGCCAATGTGGCCAACATCAAGCGCCAGATCGGTGAGATCGCAGCCATCTATGACTGGGATATGGAGGTCAATACCACAGATCCGGCCTTCTATAAATGGACCCAGTGGATCTTTGTCCAGATGTTCAAAAAGGGCCTGGCTTATGAAAAGGAATTCCCCATCAACTGGTGCCCGTCCTGTAAGACCGGTCTGGCCAACGAGGAAGTGGTCAACGGCTGCTGCGAGCGCTGCGGAACTCCGGTGACGAAAAAGAACCTGCGTCAGTGGATGCTTAAGATCACGGCCTACGCAGACCGGCTGTTAAACGATCTGGACAAGCTGGACTGGCCGGAAAAGGTTAAAAAGATGCAGACCGAGTGGATCGGAAAATCCTACGGCGCAGAGGTGGAATTCCCTGTGGAAGGCCGGGATGAGAAGATCACAGTCTACACCACACGCCCGGATACCTTACACGGGGCTACCTTCATGGTACTGGCTCCGGAGCATAAGCTGGCAAAGGACCTGGCTACTGACGAGACCCGGGAGGCCGTTGAAAAATATATTTTCGATGCTTCCATGAAATCCAACGTGGACCGTCTCCAGGATAAGGAAAAGACCGGCGTGTTCACAGGAACCTACGCCATCAACCCCTTAAACGGCGCAAAGGTTCCCATCTGGCTGTCTGATTATGTGCTGGCCGATTACGGTACCGGCGCCATCATGTGCGTACCGGCCCACGACGACCGTGACTTTGAATTTGCAAAGAAATTCAATATCCCGATCATCCAGGTCATCGCCAAGGACGGAAAAGAGATCGAAAATATGACCGAGGCCTATACGGAAGCCTCCGGTACCATGATCAATTCCGGCGACTGGAACGGCATGGAGTCCTCTGTCCTTAAAAAAGAGGCGCCGGTGATGATCGAGAAAATGGGCATCGGAAGAAAGACTGTCAACTATAAGCTCCGTGACTGGGTATTCTCCCGGCAGCGTTACTGGGGCGAGCCGATCCCCATCATCCACTGCCCCAAGTGCGGCAACGTTCCGGTTCCCGAGGACCAGCTTCCGCTGACACTGCCCGAGGTGGACAGCTACCAGCCCACAGGCACCGGGGAATCTCCTCTGGCAGCCATCGACTGGTGGGTCAACACCACATGTCCCTGCTGCGGCGGTCCGGCCAAGAGAGAGACCAACACCATGCCCCAGTGGGCCGGTTCCTCCTGGTATTTCTTACGGTATGTGGACAGCAAAAACGATAAGGAGCTGGTATCCAGGGAGAAGGCAGACAAGTATCTTCCGGTGGATATGTACATCGGAGGCGTAGAGCATGCGGTGCTCCATCTGCTTTACTCCAGGTTCTACACCAAGTTCCTGTATGACATCGGCGTGGTGGATTTTGACGAGCCCTTTAAGAAGCTGTTCAACCAGGGTATGATCACCGGAAAGAACGGCATCAAGATGAGTAAATCCAAGGGCAATGTGGTGTCTCCGGACGATCTGGTCAGAGACTACGGCTGCGATGCACTGAGAATGTACGAGCTGTTCGTGGGCCCGCCGGAATTAGACGCCGAGTGGGATGACCGCGGCATCGAGGGCGTTTCCAAATTCTTAAAGCGTTTCTACAACCTGGTCCTTGACAATAAGGACAAGGATGTGAAGGAAACAAAGGAGATGCTGAAGCTGCGCCATAAGCTGGTCTACGATATTGAGACCCGGTTTAACCAGTTCAGCTTAAATACAGTGATCTCCGGCTTTATGGAGTACAACAACAAGCTTTCCGAGCTGGCAAAGAAAGAGGGCGGAATCGACAAGGAGACCTTAAAGACCTTCGTGATCCTGCTGGCTCCCTTTGCTCCCCACCTGGGCGAGGAGCTGTGGAGAGAGCTTGGCGGCACAGACAGCGTATTTCATGCCACATGGCCGGAATGCGACGAGGAGGCCATGAAGGACGATGAGATCGAGATCGCTGTCCAGATCAATGGAAAGACCAGAGGAGTGATCATGGTTCCCGCCGAGATCTCCAAAGAGGAGGCCATCGCGGCAGGAAAAGAGGCTGTGAAGGATAAGCTCACAGGCACCATTGTGAAAGAGATATACGTTCCCAGAAAGATCGTAAACATTGTGCAGAAATAATTAAAAAGCATAAAGAGGGGCTGCTGCAGAATCCTTTTGCAGCGGCCTCTTTGCGTCTGTCCATGGAGGTTTATATTTTCTTATGCATAACAGGGAAAATGTTACAAAAATACTGGACTTTTTGTTAAGAAATTGTGTATAATGATTACAAAACAGAAAGATGCGAGGATGACCCATGAGTTTTTTGGAGGCGGTAAATGAGAAATACGGGGAACTGAGCCCGGTACAGAAGCGGATCGCAGATTATATGTATAAATATCCCGATGAGGCCTGCTTTTATTCGCTGCGGGAAATGGCAAACGCCCTGGGGGTCACAGAGGTGACGGTCCTTAGGTTTGCGAGAAAGCTTGGCTTTGACAGCTATGTGGATATGAAAAAGAATCTGCGGGACCATCTCCAGGCCAGGCTCCTGGGAAACGAGACTCTGAGACCTGCCAGTGCCCACAGCATGACGGGAACCAGGGAGTTGGACCATGAAGCCATGTTTAAGGAATTTGTGGCCAACGAGCTTCAGGTGCTTAAAAATACATATTCCCAGTGCGGGCTGGAGCAGGTGCTGACGGCAGTATCCCTGATCCGCCAGGCCGGCACGGTCTATGCCATTGGAAACGAGCTGGCAGCAGTGGGGACGGCGTATCTGACCCGGAGGCTCATGACCATCGGGATCCGGGTGGAGGATCTGGGGTCCCAGAGCCGCGCCCTCTACATCGATCACCTGATCCATGCGGGCCCGGAGGATGTGGCAGTGATCTTCAGTAACCCAGGGTACGCAAAGCATGTGGTGAATACAGTAAAATATCTCAATGAGAAGCGGGTGCCCCAGATCGTGATCACCGATAAGATCTCATCGCCGGTGGCTGCCTATGCAACGGTGGTGCTCACCTATGATAACCATGACCTCTATTATTACAACTCGGTCCTGGGTTTTTTCTCGCTGACCAATCTGATCGCATATTTTACAGCTGTCGGCAGCCCGGAGGATACCACCCGGCTGCGGAACCAGATCCTGGAGGCCCGGGAGAGCATCGGCACCATCTCCATGTATAAGGATTCCAGGGGAAGAGATGGAAAATAAGGCTGTTTAAAATGTGGCAATTTTGTGGTAGACAGGATTTGACAGTGACATTTCGTGGAAAGTATGGTAATATGGTCGGGATGGGAGGAGATTTTTATTTATGCATAAGCGTTTATATACATCACTTACAGCCGTGACAGCCCTGGTTTTATCTGCGGTCCTCATGGTCCCTGCTTTCGGTGCGGTGAAGGAGCAGGCAGTGGACACGATCCTTCTGGAGCCGGAAACTCTCTGGGAGGATGAGGTGCCGGTGGATCTTTCCTGGAAGACCCAGCAGGATAAGGGCCGCTGGATCGACGAGATGGGCATTGCAGGCGATTCCAAAAGCCTGATCCTGGTGATCAATAATCTGGAGACCGAGGGCGGTGAGGAGATCCCTGTACAGACCCGGAACGGGAAAAAGGGCCAGTCCTCCAGCCGTGAGCTGGCTGGGAATTCCCGCCTCTTCTATTATTCCAGATGTGCGGACGGAGGATGGAGAGAGGTTTTTGCCGTCAACTGCTATATTTCCGGAGGCTCCGGAGAGGACGAGGATATTTACGGCGTATACCGGCTGGACAGTGCCTTTGGCCTGGAAAGCGATCCGGGAAGCCTGGTTTCCTACCGCCAGTTAAGCCAGAAGGATTACTGGATCACAGATCCGGAGGATGAAGATTTTGGAGCCATTTATACGGCCGGGGAGGAAGGTCCCGGAACGAAGGAGGCCGTCCGCCTGGGTGAAATGAAGGCCTTTTCCAATTATGGGATGATCCTTAAGCCAGAGACAGAGGGAGATGCTTATCCGGCTCTGGTGGTGAACTGCCAGCAGGCCAGCACCGAGGACGATACCTTTTCGGGTATCCAGCTTTCCCAGTCCCATGTGCGTATGCTGATCCAGTCCATCGACCAGGACACCCGGATCATGATCGCCGGAGAGGTGGAGGATCTGCAGGGAATGTGATCCGGCAGGGCGCGGCCCTGGACAATGGTTAAACAGGATATTTATAAAATGATACTGATAAGGGGATGCTGCGGAACAGGATTATACAGCCTGTTTCCGCGGCACCCCCTTTTTGTTATGCACCGGGCCTGTTTTTCTGCATCCGTCCTGCCAGCTTCCGGACGGCCTCTGCTTTTTTCCGTTCCTCGCCGGACATGCCTTCTATCAGGATCTGGATCAGCAGCTCCTGTTCTTCTGCGGAAAAGGATACGTGTTCCCTGGCGGCTTTCTGGCCCGCAGACAGGAAGGCCGCCATTTTCTGATCGCCGGGGGCTGCCTCCAGTTCCCTTGCCAGGGACTGGAGGGCCGAAAGCTTGCCCGGGTCCATATGCTTTAATCTTGGATCATTTTCAAATGCTCTGCTCATAAAACCTCCTTATATTAAACCTGTCCCAGAGTCTGCATCATGAGCTGGACCGTTTCCAGCCTGGACTGGGTATCCGGCGGAAGAAGGGAGATCAGCTGGTCCATGGAAAAAGGGCTGCGGCCTCCGGCCCCGTTCCTGCTGCCCTTAAAGGATGCCGCGTTCACCAGAAGATCGATGATCTCCTGCTCGCCGGGACCGGCGTAGGGCTTTACGGCTGCCAGCATATCAGCCGGAGATGTGTGGCCCTTCTCCAGGGAACAGACACTCATCATTCCGTCTCCGTTCTCATTGAAAAATTCCATGGTCCGCACCAGCTCCCTCCATTTGATGAACATGGACAGGGCCCGCTGCTGTGAGATCTCCATGTAGGGGATGGCAGCCTTCAGCATCTGCATGCGGCGGTCCCCGATGGCATAGTCCAGATCGGTCAGCATTAAATCTTTTTCATTCATTGGCAAGCCTCCTTTTACTGGTGAAAATATATGCGGCCGGAAGGGAGAAAATGACAGGAAACCGGAAGTCTGGCACGGGATCGGGGATCGGGGAATAGTATGGATAGACAGGAGGGGATCATATGTCATACAGACTTGTTATAGATGGAAACAGCGTTTACGAGATCGATGAAGACTTTGAGCGGTACAGGGAAAACCGGATGGGAGGCGGAAATGGAAAACGATCCAGGAAGCCGGAGGAAAAGGCGCAGAAGAGGGTGGACCGGGAAGACGAAGGAAAAACCGGATCCCGGTGAACGGACAGAAAAAGGCGGGCAGGACCAGCGCCCGCCCGCTTTTTGGATCTTACGGATCAGCAGCAGAAGAAGCCGCCGCCGTTTCCCCAGCCGCCGCAGCAGCAGAGAAGCAGGATGATCCAGATGCAGCTGTTGTCAAAGCCGCATCCGCAGCTGCCGCCGCATCCACAGTTATTTCCACATCCGCTATGTCCGCCGCAGCAGCAGAGAAGGATCAGGATCCAGAGAATGTTGCTGTTGCTCCCGCATCCACATCCGCAGGCCGTATTGTTGGTGTCGCATCCGCATCCGCAATTTGTAGCTGCTAAATCACTCATGTTTTAAGTCCTCCAGAGGATTATTTGTTTACACTCCTATGATATGTGGGCCTGCTTGTCATAGTTTCCTGTAATTTTGAAAATCCAGGAAAATTTGCCCGGCGTTATAATTGAGAAAGAAGGGAGGACATGGTATAATGTCTGTAAAACAGACATTATACCATCGCGCATCTGGTTTCTGCGTTCACCGCAGAAAACCAGGCGCCCAAATCCCCCGGAGGGATACCATGTCCGGAGGACATGGTATAATGAAGGACAGCGAAACTGAACGAGGAGGCAATTCCAATGAACAAGCTGTATTATGATTCTGCGTATATAAAGGAATTTGAAGCCCAGGTCCTTTCCTGCCAGGAGGGGAAAAAGGGATGGGAGATCACCCTCTCTGCCACGGCGTTTTACCCGGAGGGCGGCGGCCAGCCAGCGGATACAGGGCTCCTGGGAAATGTCCGGGTAACGGATGTCCATGAAAAGGACGGCCAGGTGGTCCACTATACGGACGGCCCGCTGCCTGTGGGCGAGATGGTCAGAGGCGTCATCGACTGGGACCGGAGATTCCAGCATATGCAGGAGCACTCTGGAGAGCACCTGGTATCCGGCCTGATCCACCAGCGGTTCGGCTATGACAACGTGGGCTTTCATATGGGGACCGATGAGGTGACCATCGATTTCAACGGAGTTCTGGAGTGGGGGGATCTGATGGCCATTGAAGAAAAGGCCAATGGAATGATCTGGGAGAATCTGGAGATATCCGCTGTATATCCGGAAAAGGATGAGCTGGACGCCATGGAATACAGGAGCAAAAAGGAGCTGACCGGGGCGGTGCGGATCGTGTCTATTCCGGGAGGCGACGTCTGTGCCTGCTGCGGCACCCATGTGGAGCGCACCGGTGAGATCGGACTGGTGAAGTTCCTTTCCATGATCCACTATAAGGGAGGTGTCCGTATTTCTCTTCTCTGCGGGAAACGGGCCGTGGAGGATTATGAGAGGAAACGGGACCAGGTCCAGAAGATCTCTGTACTGCTGTCAGCCCGGCCTGGTGAGATCTCCAGAGCTGTGGAGAAGCTTAAGGATGAAGAGGCAAAGCTCCAGGAAAAACTTGTGGCAGCCTATGATAAGCTTATTGCCAGTGAGGTAAGGGATATAAAAGAAGGGGATGGGGATATTTTTATTCTGGAACCGGATTTTGAGGCCATCCAGCTCAGACATCTGGTAAACCGGCTGCTGGAGGAAAAGAAAGGAAAAACCGTCCTGGCCCTGGGAGGAGCCGCAGAGGGCAGCTTCCTCTATGTACTGGGGAGCCGGGACGGCGATATGCGCCGGCTCTCCAGGGAGCTCAACGGACTCTTAAACGGAAGAGGTGGGGGAAGTGCACAAATGGCCCAGGGCACGTTCTTCGCGACAAAGGACCAGCTCCAGGCCATCTTAAAAGAGAAAGGATTTATGAGCCCTGTACCATGTAATTGATCAGGCGCTCCGAATCGGAGAGTGTATGCGTGGTAATATCAAGCTCCCGGATGTTTCCATTGGAAAAAACAGTAGCCATGGAAAAATACTGGCTCAGTCGGGATTTCAGGTTTACGGAACCTCCTTCCGGAAGGCTTAATTCAACGGCACCGTCACACTGGTTGATCACGTGGAAAAATGCGTCCAGGTTGGAGATGTTCTTCAGCTTTAATTTCATAAGTCATTGCCTCCTGTTGGAAAGTCTGTGGTTTGTGTTAATCATTTAACATACTTTATTGTACCAGAGTGGGTGCCAGATGGCAATGGATGAAATAGATAAAAATTTAACAATATCAGAAGGAAAATTTATTAAAAATAGAATGAACCGGTCAACGGGAAAAGGAGAGTATAGGAAAAATGAAAAAAAGGATCCGGGACTATGGAATCAGAATTGGAGATCACCCTGCGGGAGCTTTAAATAAGCTGACAGACGTGCCAGGAGTACGGGTGGGCCACTATACGGTGGACACAGAGGAACATAAAACGGGGGTAACGGTGATCCTTCCCTGTGAGGAGAATATCTTTGCCTCCAGGCTGACGGCAGCGGCCTTTGTCCATAACGGCTTTGGAAAAACCGCCGGCATCCCCCAGATCGAGGAGCTGGGCACCCTGGAATCGCCCATTGCCCTGACCAATACCCTGAACGTGGGAAAGGTCCATGACGCGCTGGTGGATTATATGGTGGAGCAGTGTGAAAGGGACGGCGTGGAGCTCACCTCCATGAATCCAGTGGTGGGCGAGTGCAACGACGCCAGTCTCAATAAGATCACAGAGCGGGTCATCGGGATCCCGGAGGTGCGCGCCGCCATCGACGGCGCATGCAGGGATTTTGAAGAGGGCGACGTGGGAGCCGGAAAGGGAACCACCTGCTTTGGGATGAAGGGCGGCATCGGCAGCGCCTCCCGTCTGGTGGAGCTGGATGGAAAAACGTATGTGGTCGGCGTGCTGGTCCAGTCTAATTTTGGAAAGACGAAGCATTTTGTCCTGGATGGAAAGCCCATGGGAGAACTGCTCAGTGGGAAGATCGAGGAGGCCAGAAAGGATGAGGGGTCTATCATGATGGTGGTGGGAACGGATCTTCCTGTATCCGACCGTCAGTTAAAGCGGATCATCCGGCGTGCCGGTGTGGGCCTTTCCCGGTGCGGTTCTTTCATGGGCCATGGAAGCGGGGATATCATGCTGGGCTTCTCCACGGGAAATGTATATAGGAAGGAAGAGGACCGGGCCGTGATCCCGGCGGCGGTGATGAACGAGGCCATGCTGGATGATGTGTTCGAGGCGGCGGCAGAGGCCACTGAGGAGGCAGTGCTGAATTCCCTGGCGGCAGCCCATACGGTCACAGGCTATAAAGGGAATACCCGGTACAGTCTGACGGACCTGTATCTGAAGGATCTGTAAGCAATGGCGTATTTTCCTTTATTCATCGACCTTTGGGGCCAGGAGATCCTGGTGGTGGGCGGCGGCCCCATTGCTGCCCGGCGGATCCGGGTCTTAAGGGAATTTGGCTGCCGGATCCTGGCAGTGGCTCCGGAGGCTGTAACAGACATAAAAGAAATGGAGAAGGAAATGCCGGAGACTGTGCGGTGGCTCCAGGGAACGTATGAGGAGACCGATCCTCTGGGAATGGATGGCCGTCCTCTGACCCGCCCCCTTTTCGTTCTGGCGGCCGCAGGAGCCGGAGTCAATAAAACGGTGGTGCGGGACTGCCGTCTCCTGGGGATCCCGGTCAACGATGCATCAGAAAAGGAAAACTGCAGCTTTTATTTTCCGGGGATCGCAAAGCATGGGGAGGCTGTGGCGGGAGTCATTTCCGGCGGCGAAGACCACCGGCTGGCAGCCGTTCTTTCAGAGGCCGTCCGAAAGGCCGTGGATGCGGTCATGGAGAATATGGACCAGGAGGGCCCGGCTTAGGCCGGGCTTTTACTGTCCAAGAAACATGGCAAGCTTCAGGGCGTCCAGATATTCCGCCGGGACCCGGAGATTCCCCCGTCCGCTTCCGATCCGGATATCGGGCTTGGCCGCCCCGTGGAAGTCGGAGCCGCCGGTGGGAAGAAGGCTGTACCGGTCTGCCATCCGGCAGAGCTTGCTGCTCTCCTCTGCATAATTGGAGGAGTGCCAGCATTCCATGCCGCCCAGGCCCAGCTCCTTCAGGCTCCGTACCAGCTCTTCTGTCTGCATCCAGCCAAGCCTGTAAAGGCAGGGGTGGGCCAGGACCGGAAAGCCTCCTGCGTTCCGGATGGCCTGGATGGCTTCTGCGGGCGTGATGATCTCTCGTTTTCTGTAATAAGGCCGGTCCGGATCCAGGTATTTTTTAAAGGCCTGGTCCACAGAGGAGACGCACCCTTTTTTAACCAGGGCCCTGGCAAAGTGCGCCCGGGTGACCACTGTGTCTGGATTTTCCATGACCAGGTCCTCCATAGTAATAGGAAAGCCGTCCTTCTGGAAGGCGGCCAGCATGAGCTGGTTGCGGCTGTTTCTTTTTATTTCCGCCTGATCCAGAAAATCCAGGAAGGCTTTATCTGTATGGTCAATATACAGCCCCAGGATATGGATCTCTTTTTCTTTATACAGACAGGAGAGCTCCACGCCGGGAACCACCTCCAATGGGAAATCGCCGGCGGCCGCCAGGGCCTCTCCGACACCGGAAACGGTATCATGGTCCGTTAAGGCGATGGCGGTCAGTCCTGCCTCACGGGCCAGGGCCGTCACCTCTGCCGGCGTAAAGGAACCGTCGGAGGCAGTGGAGTGGACGTGCAGATCGATCAGTTTCAATGGGATCCCTTCTTTCAAAATTTATGTAACAATAGTGTAACATAAATTATTGAAACTGTGAAAGAAATTTAAGAATTCTGTTATTCCATTTTTCGCTATTTGTGTTATACTAGTACTCGCATGATTCTGACATGTAGAGAAAACAGCGCCCCAAAAGCGTCAGGGGCCTTTGAAGGTGTGAAGAAATGAGCGATTTGAACAGAAACAGAACGTCCCGGGGAACAGGAAAAAGCTCCCAGAGCCGGGCAGGGTCTTCGGGAAACCGGGGCCGCAGCTCCTCCAGACAGAGTAACGCTGACCGTATCCTGGCGGTCCAGAATGCCAGAAATCTGGGAAGCGGCCGGGGTACGTCCTCAAATAAGAGGCGGGGCAGACGCCGCCGCCAGGGACCAGATGCTGCAAAGATCCTTCTTATACTGATCGGGATCATTATCCTGATCCTCTGTGTGGCCGTGGGAGTCCGGAGCTGCTCCAAAACGGACGGTACGGAAACCTCCGCAGAAGAGACCTCCTCAGAGCCGGAGACTGAGCTGGAAGCAGAGATCACCGTCAACGGTGTTTCTGTCCATGGGATGACGAAAACGGCTGCAGTGGAAAAGGTCCTGGAATCCATGGACTGGCAGATGAAGGTGGTCTGTGGGGAAAAGGAGCAGGCCCTGGAGAACCTTTTAAAAGAAAGCGTGGAGAAGGTGGTGGATGAGGCCTTTAAAAAGGGCGAGTCCGCAGATTATGAGATTCCCACCGACGGCCTGGAAGAAGCGGCAGCAGCCCAGGCGGCATCTCTGGCCGGAGCCTGGAATGTAAAGGCGAAGAACGGCTCAATTTCCGCATTCGATGCGGCCAGTGGGAAGTTTACCTTTGCTGAGGGAGAGAACGGGAAGGCTGTCAACGAAGAAAAACTGAAAAATGACATCGTGGCCCGCACCGCAGCGGGAGAGTATGACGCAGTGATCACTGCGGAGGTGGAGGAAACGGCTCCGGAGATCACCGCAGCTCAGGCCAGGGAAAATTTCCAGAAGCTGGGTACATATACTACCACCACCACCGCCAATAAGGACAGGAATGAAAACGTCCGTCTGGCAGCAGCTGCCTTAAATGGAAAGATCATCCAGCCGGGTGAGGAGTTTTCCTTTAACCTGACCACTGGAAACCGGACCACAGATAAGGGCTACCGGCCGGCAGGCGCATACGTCAACGGCGTCCTGGTGGAGGAGCCGGGCGGCGGTGTGTGCCAGGTTTCATCCACCCTGTATAATGCAGTGGTATTTTCCGGACTGAAGACCACCGAGCGCCATGCCCACAGCTATGAGCCTTCCTATGTGACTCCCGGCGAGGACGCAATGGTAAGCTATGACGGCCATTCCGGCCCGGATATGAAATTTGTGAATAATTCGAAAACGGCAGTGGGCATCAAGACCAGCTTCTCAGACCGGAAGCTGACCATCTCCATTTACGGGAATCCGATCCTGGAGGAGGGTGTGACCCTGTCCATGAAATCAGAAAAGGTGAAGGAGCTGGACCCTCCGGCCCCCACCTATGAAGAGGATCCCACCCTGCAGCCAGGCGTGGAGGTGGAGGCCAAGGCGGCCACTCCCGGAAGCCGCTGGGTGACCAACCTGATCACTAAAAAGAACGGCGAAGTGATCAGCGACGAGTTTTTCCATAACAGTACGTATAATGGAAAGCCCGCCACCATCAAACGGAATACCTCTGGAAGCGTGGCAGCTCCGGAAGGCGAGAGTTCTTCAGAGAGCAGCACAGCAGGAGAGAGCCAGTCTTCTTCCGCAGGATCCCAGGAGACGGGAAGCCAGACTGGCCCCACCGCAGCCCAGGGCTCATCGGAGCCGGCTGCCCAGAATGCAGGTCCCGGCGATGTGATCGAACCCTCCACAGAGAATAACAGCCCCAGCGGGAACGCAGGCCCCGGCGGCAGCGATGGTCCCGGAGGAGACAGCCAGGTGGGCCCGGGCTTTGAGGACACATCGGCAGCCCCGGATACGGCGGAACCGGGTGGACCATCCGATATGGGCTTCATTGCCCCTAGAGAAGATTGATAAAAACGGCATGGCCGGCGGAAAACGAAAACGCCTGGCTGTGCCGTTTTCTGCTTTCCGTTTATAAGGGTACCGCTGGGCAGGGAGCAGGGTGGGGGCCTGGAAGAGTGAGCGGGTAAATTCCACGATACGGAATCATTCCCGGAAGGCGGAAAACAGAGGCGCAAAAGCGATATTGTTCGTAATAAAATACCTAAAACAGGCATTTTTGCATTTGCATTTTATCGGGAAATTGCTATAATAGGATACAGGTAGTCTTATGTCCATAAGGCGATACTGATAAATAAATAATATTTTATTTATACATTTTATAGGAGGAAAATCAACTATGGCAAGAAAAATGAAAACCATGGATGGTAACCATGCAGCAGCTCATGCTTCCTATGCATTTACCGATGTTGCAGCCATCTACCCGATCACACCTTCTTCCCCAATGGCTGAGGCGACAGATGAGTGGTCTACCGATGGAAGAACAAATATGTTCGGACAGCCGGTGCAGATCACTGAGATGCAGTCCGAGGCCGGCGCAGCAGGTGCCGTACACGGCTCCCTGGCAGCAGGCGCTTTAACAACCACTTATACCGCTTCCCAAGGTCTTCTTCTGATGATCCCGGATCTGTATAAGATCGCCGGTGAGCAGCTTCCGGGCGTATTCAACGTATCTGCCCGTGCCGTTGCTACCCACGCATTAAACATCTTCGGCGACCATTCCGACGTTTACGCATGCCGTCAGACAGGCTGTGCAATGCTTTGTGAATCCAGCGTACAGGAGGTTATGGACTTAACACCGGTTGCTCATCTTGCAGCCATCAAGGGCAAAGTTCCGTTCATCAACTTCTTCGACGGTTTCCGTACCTCCCACGAGATCCAGAAGATCGAAACATGGGATTATGAGGATCTGAAGGAAATGGCTGATCTGGATGCCATCGACGAGTTCCGCGCACATGCTCTGAACCCGAACCATCCGTGCCAGAGAGGTTCTGCCCAGAACCCGGATATTTTCTTCCAGGCAAGAGAGGCCTGCAACCCGTACTACGATGCTCTTCCGGCTATCGTTCAGGAGTACATGGACAAGGTGAACGCTAAGATCGGTACCGATTACAAGCTGTTCAACTACTACGGCGCAGCCGATGCTGAGCATGTGATCGTTTCCATGGGTTCCGTAAACGACACCATCGAGGAGACCATCGACTACCTGATGGCCCAGGGCAAGAAGGTCGGCGTTGTAAAGGTACGTCTGTACAGACCGTTCTGCACAGAGGCTTTCATCGCAGCGATCCCGGAGACTGTAAAGCAGATCTCTGTTCTTGACAGAACAAAGGAACCGGGTTCCATCGGTGAGCCGTTATACCTGGACGTTGTTGCTGCCTTAAAGAATACAAAATTTGACGCAGTTCCGATCTACACTGGCCGTTACGGTTTAGGTTCCAAGGATACCACACCGGCCCAGATCGTTGCTGTTTACGAGAATACAGCGAAGAAGAGATTCACCATCGGTATCAACGATGACGTGACAAACCTCTCCTTAGAGTTAGGCGCTCCGCTTGTTACCACACCGGCAGGAACCACCAACTGTAAGTTCTGGGGTCTTGGCGCCGACGGTACCGTAGGTGCAAATAAGAACTCCATTAAGATCATCGGCGACAACACCGATATGTACGCTCAGGCATACTTTGATTACGACTCCAAGAAGTCCGGCGGTGTTACCATGTCCCACTTACGTTTCGGGCATACACCGATCAAATCCACTTACCTGATCCGCAAGGCTGACTTCGTTGCATGCCACAACCCGGCATACATCAGAAAGTACAACATGGTACAGGAGCTGGTTGACGGCGGTACATTCCTTCTTAACTGCCCGTGGGATATGGACGGTCTTGAGAAGCACTTACCGGGCCAGGTGAAGAAGTTTATCGCTGACCACAACATCAAATTCTACACCATCGACGGTGTGAAGCTTGGTATTGAAACAGGCATGGGCCCGACACGTATCAACACGATCCTTCAGTCCGCATTCTTCGAGCTGACAAAGATCATCCCGGCTGACAAGGCTAACGAGTTAATGAAGGCTGCTGCAAAGGCAACCTACGGCCGTAAGGGCGAGGACATCGTTATGAAGAACTGGGCTGCCATCGACGCAGGCGCCAAGGGACTTCATGAGGTTCAAGTTCCGGAAAGCTGGAAGAACTGTGAAGACGAAGGTCTTGATATGGTTCACGCCACAGAGGGAAGAGAAGACGTTGTTGAGTTCGTAAATACTGTACAGGCTGCAGTAAACGCTCAGGAAGGAAACAATCTTCCGGTATCTGCGTTTAAGAATTACGTTGACGGTTCCACACCGTCTGGTTCTTCCGCATATGAGAAGCGCGGTATCGCAGTAAATGTTCCGGTATGGAATCCGGACAACTGTATCCAGTGTAACTTCTGTTCCTATGTCTGCCCGCACGCAGTTATCCGTCCGGTTGTAATGACTGAGGAAGAGGCTGCCAATGCTCCGGAAGGAACAAAGATGGTTTCCATGACTGGTATGCCGCAGTACAAGTTTGCTATGTCCATCTCCGCTCTTGACTGTACCGGATGCGGCTCCTGTGCAAACGTATGTCCGGGCAAGAAGGGCGAAAAAGCTCTTACAATGGCAAGCCTGGAAGAGAACCTGGGTCAGCAGGAAGTATTCAATTACGGCCAGAAGCTTGACATCAAGCAGGACGTGATCGATAAATTTAAAGAGACGACCGTTAAGGGCAGCCAGTTTAAGCAGCCGCTCCTTGAGTTCTCCGGCGCATGCGCAGGCTGTGGTGAGCCTCCGTACGCAAAATTGATCACCCAGTTATTCGGTGACAGAATGTATATCGCCAACGCAACCGGATGTACCTCCATCTGGGGCAACTCCTCTCCGTCCACACCTTACACCGCCAACAAGGCAGGCAAGGGACCGGCATGGGACAACTCTTTATTCGAGGATAACGCTGAGTTCGGTTACGGTATGTTACTGGCTCAGAACGCCATCCGTGACGGCTTAAAGGCAAAGGTTGAATCCATTGTTGCCAGCGCTGAGGCTTCCGAGGAAGCAAAAGCAGCCTGCCAGGAATGGTTAGATACCTTCTCCGTAGGCGCATTAAACGGTGCTGCAACGGATAAGATGGTTGCGGTTCTTTCCGGCTGCGACTGCCCGACCTGCAAGGAGATCGTTAAGAACAAAGACTTCTTAGCTAAGAAGTCCCAGTGGATCTTCGGCGGCGACGGATGGGCATATGATATCGGCTTCAACGGCGTGGACCACGTTCTTGCAAGCGGAAAAGATATCAACATCATGGTATTCAACACAGAGGTTTACTCCAACACAGGCGGACAGTCCTCCAAGGCTACTCCCACCGGCGCTGTTGCACAGTTCGCAGCAGGCGGTAAAGAGGTTAAGCAGAAAGATCTGGCAGCCATCGCAATGAGCTACGGCTATGTATACGTTGCACAGATCTCCATGGGCGCAGATATGAACCAGACCATCAAGGCCATCGCTGAGGCTGAGGCATATCCGGGACCGTCCCTGATCATCGCTTACGCTCCGTGTATCAACCATGGTATCAAGAAGGGTATGGCAAAGGCCCAGACAGAGGAGAAGCTGGCTGTTCAGTCTGGTTACTGGAACATCTTCCGTTACAACCCGGCTGCAGAGAAGAAGTTCACTCTGGACTGCAAGCCCGCTACCGTATCCTATCAGGACTTCATCAATGGCGAGGTTCGTTACACCTCTCTTGCACTGAAGAATCCGGAGAGAGCAAAGACTCTGTTCGCACAGGCTGAGCAGAATGCCAAGGATAAATTCGCACATCTGGAGAAGCTGGTCGCTCTTTACGACGACAGTGAGAAATAAGACGTGTTTCGTTAGAAATTTGTAAGAAATTTGACCCGGTATCGTCATTGACGGTGCCGGGTCTTTTTATTATACTAAGTGTATTAAGAGTGTTAATACACTTATAAAAGGCCGGAAACAGAAAGCGGCCGGAAAGGAGAGAGGGGCGTATGATCATACTGGATTATAAAGACCGGAGGCCCATATACGAGCAGGTGGCTGAAAAGCTGGAAGAGCTGATGCTTCTGGGGATCCTGGGAGAGAATGAGCCGCTGCCTTCCGTCCGCAGCCTGGCGATGGAGCTGTCGATCAATCCCAATACGATCCAGAGGGCCTACGGGGAGCTGGAACGCCAGGGATATATTTATACAGTAAAAGGGAAGGGAAGTTTCGTGGCAGAAAACAGCGTTATGAAGGAAAAACGGAAAAAAGACCTGCTGATCCAGGTCAGCGAGGTGATCGATGAGGCGATCCGCCTGGGGATCTCCGGAGAAGAGATAAAAAATATGGTGGAGATCCAGTACCAGGCGGCAGAAGGAGAGGGAGGTGACCAGGCGTGATCGAGGCAAAAAATCTCACGAAAAAATTTGATTCCATCGTGGCCGTGGACCACATCGATGCCAGGATCAAGGACGGCTGCGTCTTTGGCCTCATCGGTACCAACGGGGCCGGAAAAAGCACGTTCCTGCGGATGGCCTGCGGAGTCCTTAAGCCGGACGAGGGGACCATCCAGATCGACGGCGAGGACGTTTATGAAAATGCGAAGGTCAAGGGACGGTTTTTCTATATTTCCGACGACCAGTATTTCTTCGGAAACGGGACGCCCCAGGAGTTGATGGCTTTTTATAAAAGTATTTATCCCTCCTTTGATGTCCAGAGAGCCACTGGTCTTCTGGAATCCTTTTCCCTAGATAGACGGAGGAAGATATCCACCTTCTCCAAGGGAATGAAAAAACAGCTTTCCGTGATCCTGGGGCTCTGTGCCAATACGGAATATCTGTTCTGTGACGAGACCTTTGACGGGCTGGATCCGGTGATGCGCCAGGCTGTGAAGAGCCTGTTTGCCAATGATATGGCAGAGCGGAATTTAACGCCCATCATCGCCTCCCATAACTTAAGGGAGCTGGAGGACATCTGCGATCATGTGGGGATCCTTCACAAGGGCGGGATCCTGTTATCGAAGGATCTGGATGATATGAAATTAAATCTCCACAAGATCCAGTGCGTGCTGCGGCCGGGAATGGAGGCCGGGGAGATCCCAGGCTTAGAGATCCTTAAGACCGAGCGGCGGGGAAGTCTTTCTACGATCACGGTCCGCGGGACCAGGGAGGAAGTGGAGGCCGCCATGCGGTCCTGCGAGCCGGTATTTTTTGAGGCGATCCCCCTGTCCCTGGAGGAGATCTTTATCAGTGAAACGGAGGTGGCTGGTTATGACGTCAAAAAGCTTATTTTTTAGGCTGATGAAGGAGGACCTGAAGCGCAGGCTCTGGGCCTTTGGGCTTTCCTTCCTGACTTTCTTTTTTGCGATGCCTGTGCTGGCTGCCATGGGCGTCACAAACCTGGAGCAGCAGTATGCGCTTTGGATGGAAGATGCGGGAAATTATGATTTCGGAGCCGGAAATACGGCGGAAACAGAATTTTCCAGAAGACTTGGGGAGCTGGCAGTCGAGAGCATCGGCCTTGAGAATGTGGTCATGGGCTTCCTTGTGATCACGGCGGCCCTGGTCCTGGCCCTTACAGGCTTTTTGTATCTCCATTCCAGAAAGCAGGTGGATTTTTACCACAGCATTCCCGTGCGCCGGGAGATCCTCTTTACGGTCCGCTTTGTGGACGGGATTTTGATCATCGGTTCCATGTATCTGGTGAACCTGCTGTTTACTCTGGGGATCCTGGGGGCTGCCGGGGCATCAGTACCGGGGATGGTTTCCGGAGCGCTCTGGACCTTCCTGGTGCATATGACGGGCTTTCTGCTGAGCTACGGGCTCATGACGGCTGCGGTGATGCTCACCGGAAACTTCTTCATTTCTGTTCTGGGCGGCATCGTCCTGTTTGGCTATGTGCCTGCGGTGGCAGTCCTGTTCCAGGGACTGATGCAGATGTTTTTCGTCACGACCAATCAGCGGATCTCCGGAATCACTGAGTGGATCATCCACGGATCCCCAGTCCCCTATTATGTGTCGCTGATGGGAGAAGGAGCGGATCTTCCCATGGCGCGGTATGGAGAACTGATGGGAAGGATCCTGCCGGCCCTTCTGGCGGGCCTTGTTCTGGCAGTCATTGCCGGGCTTCTTTATAAATTCCGTCCCTCAGAGGCGGCCGGAAGAGCCATGGCCTTCCGGATGACAAAGGCGCCCATTAAGATCCTTCTGGTGGTGCCCGTCACGATCCTCATGTGCCTTTTATTCTGGAACATGTATTACGAAAGCCTGGGCTGGGCTGCTTTCGGTTTCGTGTTCGCCCTTTTCATCAGCCACGGCATCATCGAGATCCTTTACAATTTCGATTTCCGGAAGCTTTTTGCCAACCCGGTCCATCTGGGCATCAGCGCCGTCCTGGCCCTGGCGGTCATCGGCGTGTTCCGGTATGACCTTATAGGCTACGACTCCTACCTGCCCTCAGAGGAGAAATTCCAGTCTGCATCCGTATTTACCTACTCCCTGGGAGATTTCCAGGATTACGGCCTGCCGGTGGCCGCAGAAGGCGGAAGAAGGGAAACGGAGCAGAGCGGATATCTGTGGAAATATATGGACGGATCCGATTATGCGGCCGGAAACATGGAGATCACCGATTACGGCCTGGTGAAGGATCTGGTGGAGGCGGGGATCGCCGCCGCAGAGGAGTCCAAGGCCATCCGGTTCCAGAATCTGGAGGAGCCAGCTGGCGACGACGCATACATGGCCCGGATCGAAGTGGGCTTTAAGGAGAAAAACGGAAGTCTCCGTTACCGATATTACCGTATCGACATGAAGGAGTCCATGGACCTGATGGAACGGTTATATGCCAGCGCAGAATATAAAAAGGGCGCATATCCGGTCATGAGCTTCCATCCGGAAACCACCACAGGCATCTATATCTCCGACGGGAACCAGGCGTCCCTGGTGACAGAGGATCCGGAAATGACAGCAGAGCTTCTGGCGGCTTACCAGGAAGAGCTGGAGGCGCTGTCCCTTACAGAACGGACGGAGGAGATCCCGGTGACGGCCCTGCGGTTCCTTACAGAGGCAGAGAAAGAGTATCTGAATGCCATTTCCGCCTCCAGGACCCAGAATTTTTCCGGCTCCTTCCGCCTCAGGGACATGGATCCACGGGTGAACTTCTTCCCGGTGTACCCTTCCTTTACGAAGACCATGGGGCTTTTGAAAGAGGCGGGAGCCGCTCTTCCAGAGGAGCTGGAGCCAGAGGACGTGGAGCGCATGGAGATCGTCTGCCATTATGAGGATTTCACATTTTACAAAGAGTACGAGGAGGCAGGCTGGGAGGTGACTGAAGAGGATAAGGAAACCAGCAGCCTGATGATCCGGAACGATGGCACGGCAGAGGCAAAAGAGCAGATCAGACAGGTGCTGGAGGCAGGAAAACGCAGCTGGTTCTTTGATCTCAACGACCTGGCGCCCCGCGAGAGAGGCTTTATGGTCCAGGTATATCTGACGCCAGAGGCAGACGGGACCCAGTCGGGAGAGCCGGTGACCATGGGCTTCAGCCCTTATGAGATACCGGAATTCATCCGCCAGGAGTTTTCCTACGACCCGGAGGGTGCCTACCAGGCATCCTGGGGCCTGGCTGGGAAAAAGGATTGACTTTATGGCCCCGATTGGATAAGATAGACGTATATACAAAGGAAAGGGGTAACCAGAGTTATGTCTATTTTTGATGAAGTGAAAAGAAGCATCAGCAGCACCGGAAAACAGGTGGCAAAGCGCACAAAGGAGATCTCCGATGCGGTTTCCATCCGCTCCCAGATCAACGAAGAGAAGGAAAATGTAGCGAAGCTGTATGCGACTGTGGGAAAAAAAATATTCCAGAACGCCACAGAGGCAGAGGAGGAAAAATTCTTTATGGAATTCACCTCCATCCGCAGCAGCCTGGAGAGAAAGAGAGAGCTGGAAGAACGTCTCACAGGAATGGACGGCTGCATTTACTGCTCTGAATGCGGAGCACGCATCGACAAAAACTCCAAATTCTGCAATAAGTGCGGAACCCGCGTGGATAAGAACAAGGTAGCCGCCAATGAGGCCATGGCCGAGGCTGAGGCCCATCAGATGGACGGTACTAAGGAAGAGGAGCAGGAGGCCCAGTACGTGGTCAACGAGATCGAGAACGCCTCTGCCGATATTATCATGGATATTGTGAACCATTAAGGGGACGGACCCACATTGCCGCAAACGGAAGCATCGTGTTTGCGGCAATGTGGGTCCTTTTTTATGCGGCGGTGGAGCAAAAGAGCCTCACAGGCCAGATTTTCTTTTCCCTCACCCCCGCCACAACCAAAACAGCCCCCGCCCGTTCGCGCAAACACGATGCTTCCGTTTGCGTGAATGGGCGGGGGCCGTTTCTGCATCACCCTTTCCCGTTCCAGCAGTATGTACAGAGCTTACACGGCTCGATGCCGATGGATTCCACCAGATCGTCCAGGCGGTGGAAGCGGAGGGTGGTGAAGTGGAGCCGTTTCCGGATCTCTTCTACCATTTCCTTGTAATTCTGGCTGTCGGGATCGGTGTAGGTGGCCAGTGTTTCTTCAGAAACGTTTTCTCCTTCCCGGTCCCGGATGACCCGTCGTGTGATCAGATCGTACTCGGATCTGGAGCGGGAGAAGTTTAAGTACGGGCAGCCGAAGGTGATGGGCGGACAGGCCGGTCTTACGTGGACCTCCTTTGCGCCGCTTTCATATAAAAATTCTGTTGTCTCTCCCAGCTGGGTCCCGCGGACGATGGAGTCGTCGATCAGCAGGAGTTTTTTATCCCGGATCAGCACGTCCACAGGGATCAGCTTCATTTTAGCAATGAGGTTCCTCTGCTTCTGGCTGGAGGGCATAAAGGACCGGGGCCAGGTGGGCGTATATTTGATGAAGGGGCGGGAGAAGGGAATGCCGGATTCGTTGGCATAGCCCACTGCATGTGCAATACCGGAATCGGGTACGCCGGCCACGCTGTCGGCGGTGACGCCCTTATCTCTTCTGGCCAGGAGCTTTCCGCAGTCATAACGCATTTTTTCCACGCTGACGCCTTCGTAGCTGGCGGTGGGATAGCCGTAGTAGGCCCACAGGAAGGCGCACATTTTCATTTCCTTCCGCGGAGCGCTTAAGCATTCCACGCCCTCGGGCGTGATAAAGTCGATCTCGCCGGGGCCCAGCTCTGAATAATGACGGTATCCCAGGTTCAGATATGCGAAATTCTCAAAAGAAGCGCAGAACGCCCCGTCCTTCTGGCCGATGGTGATGGGGGTGCGGCCGTAGCGGTCCCGGGAGGCGTAGATGCCTTCCGGTGTCAGGAGAAGCATGGACATGGAGCCCTGGATCCGCTCCTGGGCGTAAAGGAGTCCGTCTACCAGACTGTCCTTCTGGTCGATCAGAGAGGCCACCAGTTCCGTATCGTTGATCTTTCCGCCGCTCATGCTCATAAAATGGACGTGGCCGTTGTTATAGGCCTCCTTTACCAGCTCTTCGGGATTGCGGATCACCCCGACTGTGGTCAGGGCATAGGTTCCCAGATGGGAACGGATCAGCAGGGGCTGGGGATCCATGTCTGAGATACAGCCAATGCCCAGAGTTCCCTCCAGCTCATCCAGATCGTGGTCAAATTTGGTCCGGAAGGGTGTGTTTTCGATGTTGTGGATGGCGCGCTGGAAGCCGTTTTCGCCGTATACGGCCATGCCTCCGCGCCGGGTTCCCAGATGGGAGTGGTAGTCGATACCAAAGAAAAGATCCATGGTACAGCTGGTCTTCGATGCTACGCCAAATATACCGCCCATAAACATTCTCCTTTTATAAGTAAATATTTATAATAGTGATACAAAATTAAGAACATCTAATATGATATCACATTCTCCGGAAGAGGACAACAATTAATTTACTTTTCCCCGACGAAATTGGTGACCACAGCTCCGCCGATCATCAGCATAATGCCCAGAAGGACGGCCCAGATGGACAGGGAGGAAAGCTCTCCAAATAATCCTGTGTTGTAAAAAATGGCAAAGGGAGAGGCCAGCACCAGGCCAAGGATGGCCCCATAGGTCTGGACGCCGTACCGTTCAAACAGGAAGGAGATCAGCCGGGCAATGAGAACGATCCCCAGGAGAACGCCGATGCCAAAGGGAGCTAACAGCAGGAAGCCGTCCTTTAAGGCCGCCAGGTCCATGGTCCGGAGTCCGTCTAAAAAGCTGGTGATGGTGTTGATGATGCCGTAGTAGTAGCCCAGGACCATGAGCATCATGGAGCCGGATACGCCAGGGATCACCATGGTGGCAGAGGCAACGATCCCCAGCACAAAGAGGATGGCCATGGTAGAGCCGTTGACCGGGAGGACCGCCAAGGTATCCCCGCCGGTTTTTAAAAGGGGCAGTCCTGCGGATACGGCAAAGGCCATCAGGAAGGCTATAATGGCTCCGGCGCCCATTTTTCCGCTGCCGGTGGCTTTTTTCTCGTTCATGGCTCTGTAAAGGGCCGGAAGGCCGCCCAGGATCAGCCCCACAAAGGTCATGCAGGTGACGAAGGTATGGTTTTCCAGCAGATATTCGATGGCGTAGGTGAAGCCGGCGATGCCCAGGACGCAGCCCAGAAGAACGGGGGACAGCAGGGCCAGGCTTTCCTTCACATGCTTTGTGAAGCCGGAAATACTGTTGATCAGCCGGTCGTAAATGCCGAAAGAAACGGCCATGGTGCCGCCGGATACGCCGGGGATCACGTTGGCAATGCCGATCATGACGCCCTTGATGATATTGAAGACAAGTTCCATAATCTTCTCCTTCTTATTTAATATAGGGTTTAATATAGGGGCATGGGCCCCTGTGCAGGGAAAACAGGCCGCACGGACGGCACGATTCCCAAGGAATCATTATACATGAAAGGAGAGGGCCTTTCAAGTGCAGCCTTAAAATCCTTGTATCCTTAACGGAATTGTGATACACTAGCGTGTAAACAAGCGTGGCTGCACGGATGAAAATGCAGCCACAGACAAAAGAATCAGGCACCAGGAGGATAAACATCATGGAAAAGAGAAACCATCATCCGGAAACGGTCTGCATCCAGGGAGGCTGGAATCCCGGCAACGGAGAGCCCAGAGTGCTTCCCATTTACCAGAGTACTACATTTAAATATTCCAGCAGCGAGCAGATGGGCCGTCTGTTCGATCTGGAGGAGGACGGATATTTTTATACGAGACTGGCCAATCCCACCAACGACGCAGTGGCGGAAAAGATCTGTGAGCTGGAGGGAGGCGCGGCTGCCATGCTGACCTCCTCTGGCCAGGCTGCCAATTACTTTGCTGTTTTTAATATCTGCAGCGCTGGGGATCACATTGTAAGCGCCGCTACTATTTACGGCGGCACCTCCAACCTGTTTACGGTGACCATGAAGAAGCAGGGCATCGACGTGACGCTGGTGGATCCGGACGCACCGGAGGAGGAGATCGAGAAAGCCTTCCGCCCCAATACGAAGGCAGTGTTTGGAGAAACCATTGCCAACCCGGCCCTGGTGGTCCTGGATATTGAAAAATTTGCCCGACTGGCTCATAAGCACGGAGTTCCGCTGATCGTGGACAATACCTTTGCAACCCCCATCAACTGCCGTCCCTTTGAGTGGGGGGCCGATATCGTGACCCACTCCACCACCAAATATATGGACGGCCATGCCCTGACTGTGGGCGGCTGTATCGTGGACAGCGGAAATTTCGACTGGAACGCCCACGCGGAAAAATTTCCGGGACTTACGACCCCGGACGATTCCTACCACGGCGTGGTCTATACGGAAAAATTTGGGAAGAAGGCCTATATCACCAAGGCCACGGCCCAGATGATGCGGGATCTGGGCTCCATCCAGGCTCCCATGAACGCATTTTTACTGAATATCGGTCTGGAGACTCTGCATTTACGGGTGCCGCGTCACTGTGAGAATGCCCAGAAGGTGGCAGAATGGCTTTCTGCCAGAGAGGATGTGGCCTGGGTCAATTATCCCGGATTAAAGGATAATAAGTACCACGCCCTGGCAGAGAAATATATGCCCTCGGGAAGCTGCGGAGTGATCTCCTTCGGCTTAAAAGGAGGACGGGAGGCTGCGGGAGTGTTTATGGACCGGCTGAAGCTGGCGGCCATCGTCACCCATGTGGCAGACGCCAGGACCTGTGTCCTCCATCCTGCCAGCCATACCCACCGTCAGCTTTCGGATGAGCAGCTGGTGGAGGCGGGCGTGGATCCGTCCCTGATCCGTTTAAGCGTTGGGATCGAAAATGTGGACGATATCATCGAGGATCTGAGACAGGCCCTGGAACAGTAGGAAGGAGGAACTATGGTAGCAGAGGAAGTGAGAGGAAAGGGAAAACGCGGGCTTTTAAGGATCATATTTGGCCGTACCACGTTCTTTATCCTGTTCATGGCGCTGCAGATCGCCGTTCTGGCCTGGATCTATTTCTGGCTGGACGACCGGTATCAGGCGTATGGATACGGCGCCTTCGGCCTGGTCAGCGCCGTCCTGGCGATCCGGATCTTAAATGAAAAGCAGAATGCCAGCTTTAAGATGGCCTGGCTGGTTCCTGTCCTTCTGTTTCCGGTATTTGGATGCCTGTTTTACATTTTTGTGCAGCTGCAGATGGAGACTAAGATCCTGGCCAAGCGGATCGCAGACATCAAGATCCGTACCCGTTCCTATCTAAACCAGAATGAGGCCATCACGGCAAAGCTTATGAAGGAAAACCGGAGGAACGCAAACCTAAGCCGCTATCTTTCGGAACGGGCGGGTTATCCGGTTTACGATAAGACAAATTTCAAATATTATCCGCTGGGAGACGATTTTTATCCGGATCTTCTGGAGGAGCTTAAGGCAGCAGAACGGTTCATATTCCTGGAATATTTTATCATCCAGCGGGGAGAGATGTGGGACAGTGTCCTTAAGATCCTGGAGGAAAAGGCGGCGGCCGGAGTGGACGTGCGCGTCCTCTATGATGGAATGAACTCCTTTTCAAACCTGCCCCACGATTATCCGAAGGAGCTGGAGGCAAGGGGAGTCCGCTGCCGGATCTTCAACCCCATCCGGCCGGCTATCTCCACCAGCCAGAATAACCGGGATCACAGAAAGATCCTGGTGATCGACGGCCACACGGCATTTACCGGAGGCGTCAATCTGGCGGACGAGTACATCAACCGGAAGGTCCGGTTCGGTCACTGGAAGGACAATGCCATCCGCTTGAAGGGGGAGGCGGTGAAAAGCTTCACAGTTATGTTTTTACAGATGTGGAGCGTCTGTGCCTTCCGGCCGGAATATGACTTTGATTATGGGCCGTTCCTGGATACGGGAGATCATTTCCACAGCCCTGCCTTAAACATGGACGGCTATTCCATTCCGTTTTCCGACAGCCCCCTGGACGGGGAGCCGGTGGGCCACCAGGTCTATCTGGATATCATCTACCAGGCAAGACGATATGTATACATTATGACGCCGTACCTGATCCTGGACGACGATATGGTGACGGCCCTCACCTATGCGGCCAAGCGCGGAGTGGATACGGTCATCGTTATGCCCCATATCCCGGATAAGAAATACGCCTTTATGCTGGCCCATTCCTATTATCCGGAGTTAATGGAGGCCGGAGTGAAGATCTATGAGTACCTGCCCGGCTTTATTCACTCCAAGACCTTTGTCAGTGACGATGAAAAGGCAGTGGTGGGCTCCATCAACATGGACTTCCGGAGCCAGTATCTGAACTTCGAGTGCGCCGTATATATTTATAAGAATCCGGTGGTCGGGGATATCCGGGCAGATTTCGACGAAACACTGAAAAAATGTGTCCGCATGTCCATGGAATCCTATGAATCCCTGCCGCTGATGCACCGGTTCTGGGGACGGACCCTGCGGCTGATCGCGCCGCTGATGTAGGAGTTCTTCCAGAAGCTGGAGCCGTTGGAACCGGCCCCCGAAAGTCAGACTTAGATCTGGCCTTGGGGGCCTTTTTTTTTCGCCCGGCATAGAAGAGTTTCTGGCCGCAGCTGCCGTAGGACACAAAAAAACACAGAAAGTTCATAAAATCCCGCCGTGCCCTTCACAGATTCAACACATTCATCTGGTAAAGTTTACATGTTTTATAAAGTTTCCTTTATGATTATAAAATAAATATAAAAGGAGAGATCGTATGAACCGAGGAAAAGCCATGGCGGTGCTGGCAGCCGTATGTGCCGTGTCGGCGGGAATGACTGCAACGGCCTACGGGGCGGAAAGCACCTTTGAAATGAAGAAAAAAGTGGTGAGCCTGCTGGGGATCCTGACCACCAGCGACCGGAATGCAGAGGTAACAAGAGAAGAGTTTGCCGGGATGCTGGTAAAGGCCTCCTCCCAGAGGCAGAACTACGGAGCTCCGGTCTACGGGGCGGTGTTCGCCGATGTGTCTGCGGACAGCCAGTACGCCTCCGCCATCCGGACGGCCTCTTCCAATGAATGGATGAGCGGTTTTCTGGGCGGCAATTTTAAGCCGGAGGAGGGGGTGACCCTAAGGGATGCGGCCAAAGGCGTCCTGGGCCTGCTAGGCTATACCAACGAGGATTTTTCCGGAAATCTCAACGGGAACCGGATGGCGAAATTTTCGGCCCTGTCTCTGGACTCCGGGATCTTCAGGGACCAGAACGAGGTCCTGACCAGGGAGGACTGCATCCATCTTTTCTATAACCTTATGAAGGCCCAGATGAAGGAGGGAGGGCAGTATGGAAGCAAGGTGTTCGATCTGACCTACAACTCCGACGGAGAGGTGAACACCTCTTCGATCTTAGATAACAGCTTAAAGGGGCCAAAGATCTTAAACCAGGCCAGCCGGAACCTGAAAAACCTGGTGCCCTTTTCCCTGGATAAGGCAGTGATGTTCTTAAACGGAGAGTCCTCGGATGAGGAGGAGATCAACGATTACGCCACTGTAGTCTATTACCATGAGGAGACAAAGACGATTTTCGCCTATTCCAGCGATGGAGAAAATAAGGGAGCCACCGACGGACGCATTAAGGCCATCTATTATTCGGCTTCGGACCCCTTTACACCGGTGTCGGTGGTGTTAAACTCCCATGACCAGGAGAATGCGGAGGACGGGGACGTGTTTACCATAAACGGTTCTGAGCTCCAGTATCTGTTTTCTGTCTATGGCGATTACGGCGTGGGTGACGATGTGGCCATCGTCTGGGAAAAGAGCGGTACCGAAGAAAATCCCACGTATACAGTGGTAGACGTAGTGGGAGATGAATAAAAGGAGCGGGCATGGAAGAAAAGAAAGCTTTTAAAAAGAAAAAAAGGAAAAAGGGGATCCGGACAGCGGTCCTTCTGGCGGCTGTCCTGGCGGCAGGCCTTGGGGGATTTTTCCTCTGGAAACAGAAGCAGGCAGTCAAGGCATCCGATACGGCAGACAAGGTGCAGACAGCGAAGGCAGCCGTCATGGACATCACCTCAGAGCTGACGGCATCCAGCTCCCTGTCTCCTAAGGATACCTATGAAGTCACCTCCCTGGTGGAGGGCGAAGTATTGGAGGCCCTGTTTGAAGAGGGGGATGTGGTGGAAAAGGATCAGGTTTTATACCGGATCGACGCTTCCTCCATGGATTCGGACTTAAGCTCTGCGGAAACCAGCCTTTTAAGGGCCAGGGAAAGCCAGCAGTCGGCCCAGGAGGACTATGAGGAGGCCGCCGGAACGCTTTCGGGGAACACATATAAGGCATCTGTCTCCGGATATGTAAAGACCTTATATATCAAGGAGGGCGATAAGGTTTCCAATGGGACAAAGCTTGCAGATATTTATGATGATTCTGTCATGAAGCTGACGGTTCCATTCCTTTCGGCGGAAGCGGAGCAGATCCAGGTGGGAAGTCCGGCAGTGCTGACTCTGGAGGATACGGGAGAGGAGCTCCAGGGAATCGTGACGGTGGTCAGCAGTATGGAGGAGACGCTTTCCGGGGGCCGCCTGGTAAAGGCTGTGACCGTGGAGGTGGAAAACCCCGGAGGTCTTACAACTCTGGTACAGGCTGCGGCAGCTGTGGGAGAGGCTTCCAGCTGTGAGCCTGGGACCTTTGTACCAAAAACGGAGACGACCCTCAGCGCGGACTTGTCCGGCCAGGGAAGCCTGGAGGTGGAGAACCTTCTGGTTTCCGAAGGAGCCTCTGTGGACAACGGGACCGCCCTCTTTAAGGCCACGGACCAGTCGGCTGCAAAGTATCTGGAAACCTTTAAGGACGCCCTGGAGACTGCCGGGGATAATGTGAAAAATGCAGAGAATAAGCTGGAAAATACCCAGGATACCATCGGAGACTATACCATTACCGCCCCCATTTCCGGCACTGTCATTACGAAAAACGCCAAGGCCGGAGATAAGATCACCAAGGGGACCAGCGGGAATACGGTGATGGCTGTGATCTATGATCTGTCGGCCATGAACCTGTCCATGTCGGTGGATGAGCTGGATGTGGGGAGCGTGAAGGCCGGGCAGACCGTGGAGATCACCGCCGATGCTGTGGAGGGGGAGACCTTCACAGGCACGGTCACCAATGTAAGTCTGGAGGGAAGCTATTCCAACGGCGTTACCAACTATCCGGTGACAGTGACCCTGGAAGAGACGGGAGACCTGCTTCCGGGCATGAACGTGGATGCCACCATTATCCTGGACAGCGCCCAGGATGCCCTTTGTATCCCGGCGGGAGCCCTTATGCGGGGAAACCGGGTATATGTGAAAAAGGATCCGTCCTCCGGCCAGGCAGACCAGACGGAAGGAACAGAAGACGGCTCCGAAGAAGCGGCTCGCGGCCAGTCCGGCAGCTCCGGCCAGGGCCAGTCCGGCGTTCCCGACGGCTTTGAGGCCGTCCAGGTGGAGACTGGGATCATCAATGACGATTATGTGCAGATCCTTTCCGGGCTTTCCGAGGGAGATGAGGTCTACATGGATCCGGATTCTGGCTCTGGCACCAGTATGGATATGATGATGATGGGCCCCGGCGGCATGGGCGGCGGAATGGAAGGCGGCCCCGGCGGCGGAGGCGGCATGGGCGGCGGCCCCAGACCATAAGAAGGGAGTGCGGTCCATGGAAAAAAACACGAGCGCAGGAAAGATCCCTCTGATCCAGCTGAAGGACATCTATAAGATCTACCAGATGGGGGACGAGGAGGTGCGGGCCAGCGACGGGATCTCCCTTACCATTGAAAAGGGAGAGTTTGTGGCCATTGTAGGAAAATCCGGCAGCGGAAAATCCACGCTGATGAACATCATCGGAGCCCTGGACGTTCCCACGGAGGGGGAATACCTTCTGGACGGCCAGGACGTAAGCGATATGACGGACAACCAGCTGGCCCAGATCCGGAACACCATGATCGGCTTCGTATTTCAGCAGTACAATCTGCTTCCAAAGCTGAACCTTCTGGAGAACGTGGAGCTTCCCCTCCTTTACGCGGGCATGGATCCCTGGGACCGGAGGGAACGGGCCATGGAATCCCTGGAACGGGTAGGACTGAAAGAAAAGTGGAGGAATTTTCCAAAGCAGCTTTCAGGCGGCCAGCAGCAGAGGGTCTCCATTGCCAGGGCCCTGGCGGGAAATCCGTCGCTGATCCTGGCTGACGAGCCCACCGGCGCCCTGGATTCCAAAACTGGCCGGGAGGTTCTGGATTTTTTAAAGAAGCTCAACCGGGAGGGAAATACCATCGTTATGATCACCCACGACAGCTCCATTGCCCTGGAGGCAGAACGGGTGGTGCGGATCATAGACGGCAGGATCAATTTTGATGGGGATGTGAAAGAATATGCTGCAATCATTTAAAATGGCTTTAAAGAGTATCTGGGGAAACAAGATGCGCTCCTTTCTTACCATGCTGGGGATCATCATCGGGGTGGCCTCTGTGATCATCCTGGTGGGCATCGTCAACGGATACATGTCTTATATGACGGAGAGCTTTGCCAGCATGGGCGTTAACCAGATCACCGTCAATTACAGGTCCCTGCCATCAAGGACCATTGATGTGGAGGAGTTTTACGAATTTTATGAGGAGAATCAGGATCTGTTCCAGGGAATGACGCCCAGCGTTTCCGTAAGCGCCACCGTGAAGCACGGCAGCGACACCATGGACGCCACCACCGTGGGAGGATACAGCGAGGACCAGCTTGCCATCAAGGGTTATGAGCTTTCCTGTGGCAGGAACCTGCTCTATTCCGATATGGCTTCCCGCCAGAAGGTGGCCGTGGTGGGAGCCTATGTGGCGTCGGAGCTTTTTGGAAGCCCGGAAAAAGCCCTGGGCGAGAAAATAAAGCTCAACGGGGATAATTTATACAGTGGTGGGCGTTGTGGAGCAGCAGACGGAAAGCGCCGCGGACTTCGACGACGGATGTACCGACGATTTCGTGTGGATCCCCTATTCCCGGGCGGCCAAGATCGCCAGAAACGCCGTCATAAGCAATTACACCTTCACATCCTATGATATCAACGATACGGAGGCCTGTACGGCGGCTCTGGAGGAATTCTTATACAGCAAAATGAAAAATGAGGATCTGTACTCGGTGACAGCCATGAGCTCTCTGATGGACACACTGAACGATCAGATCGCCATGATGTCCATGATGCTGGGCGGCATTGCCGGGATCTCCCTTCTGGTGGCCGGCGTGGGGGTCATGAACATCATGCTGGTATCGGTCACAGAGCGCACCAGGGAGATCGGGATCCGCAAGGCCCTGGGAGCCCGGAAACGCGTGATCCTTCAGCAGTTTGTCATTGAGGCAGCGGTGACCAGCACCATCGGCGGGATCGCCGGGATTCTGCTGGGCTCTCTGGCCAGCATCGGGATCGGGGGTCTCATGGGCATCGAAGCGCCTCCCACCCTTTCGTCGGTACTGATCTCCTTCTCTGTTTCGGTGGGCATCGGCCTGGTATTCGGCTATATGCCTGCCAGCCGGGCGGCGGGACTGAACCCCATCGACGCCCTGCGGAGCGAATAAGGGACAGAGAAAGAAGGTGACAAATGCCCATTCCTGGATTATAATGGGGAAAGACAGAATGATTGGGAGGTACATAGGAAATGAAAGTTGCAGACATGCACTGCGATACCATTGCTGAGATCTATGCAAAACGCCAGGCAGGAGAAGAATGCGGGATCCTAAAAAACAACCTGCACATCGACCTGGAGAAAATGGAGAGGGGGGATTATGCGGTACAGAACTTTGCCGTATTCGCCCATATGGAGAACCTTAAGGGGAAAATGCCCCTTCCGGAGTATGCGCTCCGTCTCATCGATACGTTTTTCACAGAGCTCCGCAGATATCCGGACCGGATCGGGATCGTAAGAAGCTTCCGGGACATTGAAAAAAACATGGCAGAGGGACGTATGTCCGCTCTCCTTACGATGGAGGAGGGAGCCATCTGCGAGGGAAAGCTGGAATATCTCCGGATCTTTTACGAGCTGGGCGTCCGTATGTTCACCTTCACCTGGAATTTCCCCAACGAGCTGGCGTACCCCAACCGGTATGAATATCTGGGGCCGGGACAGGATTCCTTCGTGCCGGAAACAGAAAAGGGACTTACGGAAAAGGGCTTTGAATTCCTGGAGGAGATGGAGCGCCTGGGGATCATTGCCGACGTGTCCCATCTGGGCGATAAGGGGATCCTGGATGTGATCAGCCATGCGAAGCGTCCCTTTGTGGCCAGCCATTCCGGTGCCAGAGCCGTCTGCCGTCACTGCCGGAACCTGACGGATGAGATGATCCGCGGGATCGGGGAAAAGGGCGGCGTCATGGGCGTCAACTATTTTACAGAATTCCTCCGGGATAAGGAAAAATTCGGGGATCCCATGAAAACATCCCTGGACGATATGGTGGCCCATATCCGCCGCATCATCCGTGTGGGCGGGATCGATTCCGTGGGCCTGGGATCGGATTTTGACGGAGCGGCCGTGTCCATGGAGATCACCAATGCCGGAGACATGCAGCTTCTGGCGGCCCGTCTGGAGAAGGAAGGCTTTTCCACAGAGGAGATCGAGAAGATCTTCTATAAAAATGTTTTCCGTGTCTACCGGGAGTTCCTGAAATAAAGGCCGGATGGCTGGAAAAATGGAGGATGGAGGAATGCGTCCTGGGAAAATGCTCCCGGACGCATTCTTTTCTTTTGCTTTTTTCGAGCTTTTATGGTAAACTTATAACCAAATGAATTTCTATGGAGTGTTTTAAGAATGAAAGATGAAGGAAATGTAGCGGATTATATGGCGTCCTTAAACCGGGCCAGGAGGCGGAGACGGAACCGTCCGCCCTATGGAAAATATGCGCTGGCTGCCGCGGTGGTCTGCGTGGCTGCGGCCGGGATCTTTTTCGGCGGGAAGGCCGTAAAGGGATATATGGATAAAAAGCCGGCGGCAGCAACGGAAACCTCCGGGGAAGGGGAAACGGGCCCTGAAGCCGGGACGCTGGATGAAAGCGCGCTGGCCGCTGAGGAGGCCTCCCGCCAGGCCAGGGATGCGGAGCGGCTTGCCAACGCCCAGGCTGTGGTGGATTCCTATGCCAATATCGGGGTCGTCCAGGTGTCCGGCTATCTGAATATGAGAAAAAAGCCGGAGTCCGGTTCCCAGGTGGTGGGAAAGCTCATGGACGGCAGCGCCTGTGAGGTCCAGGAGACCCTGGACGGCTGGTATCACGTCAATTCCGGCGGGATCGACGGCTATGTGAGCTCTGAGTATGTGATCACCGGCGATGCTGCAAAGGAAAAGGCCCTGTCCATGGTCACAGACCGGGCGGTGGTCACCACCGACAATCTGAATATCCGGGAGCAGCCCTCCACTGACTCCAACATCGTGGGCCAGTGCTTAGAGGGAGAGCGGTATGAGATCCTGGGAGAGGAGGACGGCTGGTACCAGATCGACGGCGGCTATATCTCCTCTGAATTTGCGGAAAAGCGTTTTTCCTTAAATGAGGCAAGAAAGCTGGATGTCCGCGCCATGGTCCTTAATTATTATGACAATCCCGGCGTGTCCAATGTGACCAATTACCTAAACATCCGCCAGGGAGCCGGAAAGGACGAGAAGGTGATCGGAAAGCTCCCCAGCTATGCCGGCTGCGAGATCCTGGAGGATACGGGGAACGGCTGGTATAAGATCCGTTCCGGCAACATCACCGGTTATGTGAGCAGTGAGTTCATTCTCACCGGAGATGCGGCCCGCCAGGCGGCCATGGAGCACGCGGAGCTCATGGCCATTGTCAGCACCGACCGGCTGAACGCCCGGACGGAGCCCAGCACCGATGCGAAGATCTGGACCCAGATCTCCAACAATGAGAGATACCATGTGGCCGAGCAGTTAGACGGCTGGGTAAAGATCGAGTTCGACGAAGGCGGAGAAGGCGACGGGGCCGATGAGGTATCTGCGGCCTACGTTTCCACCGATTATGTGGATGTGCGGTATGCCCTGGCAGAGGCCATTAAATTCTCTCCGGCAGAGGAGAGCGCCTCCCTCAGAAGCCAGATCGTAAACTACGCCATGCAGTTTTTGGGAAATCCCTACGTCTGGGGCGGGACAAGCCTCACCCGGGGAGCCGACTGCTCCGGCTTTACCATGTCAGTGATGAAGCATTTCGGCATTTCCCTGCCCCACTATTCCGGGGACCAGGCCAAGCGGGGCACCCGGATCAAATCCAGCCAGATGAGGCCTGGAGACCTGATCTTCTATGGCAACAGCCGTGGAAAGATCAACCACGTGGCCATGTACATCGGCAACGGCCAGATCATCCATGCGGCCAGCAGAAGGAGTGGGATCAAGATCTCTTCCTGGAACTACCGGACGCCCTTAAAGATCGTGGACGTCATCGGCGACTGATCCTGAATGCATAGAAAGCTCCTTTTTCACACAGAATAAGAAAAAATGTGTGGGAAAGGAGTTTTTTTATGGGAAATGATGCCAGCGAAAAAAAGGACCAGGAGGAACGGATCCGGGAAAACGGCCAGGTGACCCTGGGAGGCGGGAGGAAGGGACGGATCCATCTGCTGTCCATTATCGGGGAGATCGAAGGCCATGAAAACCTGTCGGGCAGCACTAAGACCACCAAGTATGAGCATATCCTGCCGGAGCTTGCGAAGGTGGAGGACGATCCGGACATCGATGGGATCCTGATGCTCATCAATACGGTGGGCGGAGACGTGAGCTGCGGACTGGCCCTGGCGGAGATGCTGGCGTCCTTAAGCAAGCCCACGGTCTCCCTGGTCATCGGGGACAGCCATTCCATCGGCGTGCCTCTGGCTGTGGCTTCGGATTATTCGTTTATCGTACCCACGGGCACCATGATGGTCCATCCGGTGCGGATGACCGGAATGGTCATCGGAGCTGCCCAGACGTATGATTATTTTGAAATGATCCAGGACAGGATCCTGAGCTTTGTGTCGGAACACAGCTGTATTTCCTACGACGGCTTAAAGGCGCTGATGCATAATACCAGGATGCTGACCCGGGATCTGGGGACGGTGCTGGTGGGAAAGGATGCGGTGGAAAAGGGACTCATCGACCAGGTGGGCGGGATCCGGGAGGCCCTGGCAAAGCTTTACGGGATGATCGGGGAAACAGGTTCTTCCGGAAGAGAGGGGACCGGGGAAAAGCAGGCATAAAACTGGCAGGAGCCTGCTGCAGGGGAGGGACCCGGGCCTTCCGCCTGCGGCAAGGCTTTTCCGGCTCCCGGATCCCATCCCCCAGATAGAAGTTGCAATTTCCAGAAACTTTATGTATACTATTTAATGAGGGTTTTTGCCCTGATTTTTAGATAGGGGGCTTTCATTTTGGCTGGAAGTAATACAAAAAAGAAGACAACGGCATCAGGAAAGACAGCCGGGAAGAAAACCGCGGGAACGAAGACGACGGCGGCAAAACGGACAGGGACAAAGAAACAGGAGGCGGACAGCAGCTTTTTACAGTCTGAGGCAGTGATCCTGGGGACCTTTGCCGTCTGTGTATTTTTATTTTTAAGCAATTTCCATATCTGCGGCATGCTGGGGGATATGTTCAGCAGCATGCTCCTGGGAGTGTTCGGGAGCATCGGATACGTGGCGCCTGTCCTTTTATTTTTAGGCACCATCTTTTATGCCTCCAATAAGGGAAATATCCGGGCCGTTTATAAGATGCTGGCAGTGGAGGTGCTGCTGATCGTGCTCTGCGGACTGGCGCAGCTCATCTTCGGCGGCGGATACCAGGAAGGCCAGACCTTTAAGGAAATCTATGAAACAGCCGGGGAAAGCGGCATGGGCGGCGGCGTCATCGGCGGCGCACTGGTGCTGGCGCTCCATAAGACTGTGGGCGCCACCGGTTCTTACATACTGCTTCTGGTGTTCATGATCCTCTGCCTGGTCTGCATCACGGAGAGATCCTTTGTGATGGCAGTTAAAAAAGGAAGCGGAAAGGCTTACCAGTACGCCAGAGAGGATCACGAGCGGAGAAAGGAGATCCGCCAGGAGAAGAAAGAGGAAGAACGGCTTTTGCGGGAGGAGCAGCGGGTCCAGGGAGTCAATCTGCACTCTACGGATCTTTCAGCCGGCCGGCCGGAGCGGTTTACGCCGGATATGGCCATGCCGGTGACAGAGGAGGATCTGGCCCGTTTCAGCGCGGACAGAAAGCCGGAGGAAAAAATGGAAACGGCTGTGGAACGGGAGGAGAAGGCCCGTGCGGCGGCCAGAAGAGACCGGGAGGAGCGGAGAGCGGCTCTGGGCATTTCTCCCCAGCCGGAGCCGTCCCCTGTACATGAGGAAAAGGAAGAGCCGCGTCCGGATCCGGCAGATGTATTCCGCGGGAATATCACCATGGCCGGAAAGGAGCCGGAAAAGGAGACAGTTCCCTTTGACGAGGATCTGTCCCTTTCCAGGCCCCACAGGGACGAGGATGTATTTCTGAGCCGCAGCAGCCGGGACTTTGAAGATATGGACGTATTCCCGGAGGGAGGAAGGCCGTCCATGGAGCAGACGGCGGCACAGGCTGCCTCTGAAGCCATTCCGGAGGCTGAGACGTTCACGGAGCCCTGGGAGGAGCCGGGAGAGACCATGGCAAAGCCTGGAAAGACAAAGAATGCTCCGGCAGAGCCGGAGGACGACGGCTACTGGCTGGATGAGGATTATGACGGGAACGGGAACCTCCAGAATGCGGAAAAGGACCAGACCGGAGAGCTGGAGTCCCTGGCAGAGCTGGATACAGAGCCTTATGCGGTGACAGAGGATTACTGGGAGCCTGTATCGGTCCAGCCGCCCTATGACGCCAAAGAAGAGCCGGAGCCTGCGCCTGTTTTCCCGGAAGCAGAGGAGATCCAGGCCGGCCGGGTCCTGTCCGGAGCGGAAACAGAAAATACCGGGGAGATCCCGGTCCTCCAGAAGGCAGAGGAGAAAAAGCAGATCGTCACTGCCGCCGGGAAGGTCATCGAGACCGATGCGGAGGAGATCATCCGCCAGAAGGCGGAAAAGAGGAGGCGGGAGGCGGAGGCAGCAAAGGCTGCCGAAGAGAGGCAGGCTGCCGATGCCGCTGTGCGCCAGGAGATCCAGAAAAAAGAGGAAAAACCCAGAAAGCCCTATGTGGCCCCGCCGCTGGAACTTTTGAAGAAGGGGCCTGGGGCGGCCTCCGGCCAGTCAGAAAAGGAATTTAAGGAGACGGCCATTAAGTTACAGCAGACGCTTCGGAATTTCGGCGTGGGCGTCACCGTCACCAATATCAGCTGCGGGCCCACTGTGACCCGGTATGAGCTCCATCCGGAGCAGGGAGTGAAGGTCAGCAAGATCCAGTCCCTGGCCGACGATATCAAGCTCAACCTGGCGGCCACCGACATCCGGATCGAGGCTCCCATCCCCGGAAAGGCGGCTGTGGGCATCGAGGTCCCCAATAAGGTCAACAGCATCGTGTATCTGCGGGAGCTTCTGGAGAGCCCGGAGATCAGGCAGCACCCCTCCAGCCTGGCCTTTGCCGTGGGAAAGGACATCGGCGGCCAGCCGGTGGTGGCGGATCTGGCAAAAATGCCCCATCTTCTGATCGCCGGCCAGACCGGCTCCGGTAAGTCTGTGGGCATCAACACCATGATCATGAGCCTGATCTACCGATCCTCGCCGGAGGATGTGAAGCTGATCATGATCGACCCCAAGGTGGTGGAGCTTTCTGTTTATAACGGGATCCCGCACCTTCTGATCCCTGTGGTCACGGACCCCAAAAAGGCTGCGGGAGCCTTAAACTGGGCGGTGGCAGAGATGATGGACCGGTACCAGAAGTTCGCCCAGAGCAATGTAAGAGACTTAAAGGGATACAATGCGAGAGTGAAGAGCCTTATGGAGGCCGGGGATGTGCCTGCGGACCAGATCCCTGCAAAGCTTCCCCAGCTTGTGATCATCATCGATGAGCTGGCAGATCTTATGATGGTGGCATCCAGCGAGGTGGAGGATTCCATCTGCCGTCTGGCCCAGCTGGCCAGGGCAGCCGGGATCCATCTGGTGATCGCCACCCAGAGGCCGTCAGTCAACGTCATCACCGGTGTCATCAAGGCCAATGTTCCCTCCAGGATCGCTTTTTCAGTGGCTTCCGGCGTGGATTCCAGAACAATCCTGGATATGAACGGAGCCGAAAAGCTTCTGGGCAACGGCGATATGCTGTTCTATCCGTCGGGCTATCCTAAGCCCTTAAGGGTCCAGGGAGCCTTTGTGTCCGACCAGGAGGTCTCCCAGGTGACGGATTATATCAAGGAGCAGAATGAGGATACAGGCTATGACAGATCGGTGGAGCAGAAGATGAACCAGGGCGGAGGAGCCGGAGGTGCTTCCGGCGGCAGTGACCGGGATACCCTGTTCTTTGATGCAGGAAGATTTATCATCGAAAAGGATAAGGCTTCCATCGGCATGCTCCAGCGGATGTTCAAGATCGGCTTCAACCGGGCTGCCAGGATCATGGACCAGCTGGCCGAGGCCGGGGTCGTGGGAGAGGAAGAGGGCACCAAGCCCAGAAAGATCCTCATGTCCATGGAAGAGTTTGACGCCTTCACAGAGGCAGGCTATTAGCCGGAAGGAAGGCGCGGAGATGGATCGGATGCCGGAAACGGCGTGAAGATACAATGAAACAAGAAGAGGAGAGGGACTATGAAAACAGATATCGAAATCGCTCAGGAAACGAAAATGTTGCCCATTAAGGACGTGGCTGCCCAGTACGGGATCTCTGAAGACGATCTGGAGCTCTATGGAAAGTATAAAGCCAAGATCTCCAATGAACTCTGGAATGAGGTCAGGGAAAGACCCGATGGGAAACTGGTGTTAGTGACTGCCATCAACCCGACTCCGGCCGGAGAGGGAAAGACCACCACCAGCATCGGACTGGCCCAGGCCCTCACAAAAGCGGGAAAGAAGACCATGCTGGCCTTAAGAGAGCCGTCCCTGGGACCGTGCTTCGGGATCAAGGGAGGAGCTGCCGGCGGCGGATACGCCCAGGTGGTGCCCATGGAGGATCTGAACCTGCATTTTACCGGTGATTTCCACGCCATTACCACGGCCAACAACCTATTAGCCGCTCTTCTGGATAACCATATCCAGCAGGGGAACGCCCTGGGCATCGACACCCGGCAGATCCTCTGGAAGCGGTGCCTGGACATGAACGACCGCGCTTTGAGAAATATCGTGATCGGACTGGGAGCCAAGGCCGACGGCGTTGTCCGGGAGGATCATTTCGTGATCACCGTTGCCTCTGAGATCATGGCCATCCTCTGCCTGGCCACAGATATGGACGATCTGAAGGAACGTCTGGGAAGGATCGTTGTGGCATATAATTTTGCAGGAGAGCCGGTGACTGCAAAGGATCTCCATGCGGTGGGCTCCATGGCCGCTCTTTTAAAGGACGCCTTAAAGCCCAACCTGATCCAGACCCTGGAGCACTCGGGAGCCCTGGTCCACGGCGGCCCCTTCGCCAACATCGCCCACGGCTGCAACAGCGTCATGGCCACCAGAACGGCCCTGAAGCTTTCTGACATCACCGTCACGGAGGCAGGCTTCGGTGCAGACCTGGGAGCGGAGAAATTCTTTGATATCAAGTGCCGGAAGACCGGATTAAAGCCGGATGCGGTGGTCCTGGTAGCCACGGTCCGTGCCTTAAAGTACAACGGCGGCGTTCCCAAGGACCAGCTTTCCACAGAGAACCTGGAGGCCCTTAAAAAGGGTATCGTGAACCTGGAAAAGCACATTGAAAATATCCAGAAATACCAGGTTCCGGTGGTGGTGACCTTAAACTCCTTCTTAACAGATACTCCGGCAGAATACGAGTTCATTAAGAACTTCTGTGAGGAAAGAGGCTGTGAGTTCGCTCTGTCCGAGGTATGGGCCAAGGGCGGCGACGGCGGCATGGAGCTGGCGGAGAAGGTCCTCAAGACCCTGGAGACAAAGGAAAGCCACTTTAAGCCCTTATACGAGGACAGCCTGGGGATCGCTGAGAAGATCGAGACCATTGCAAAGGAGATCTACGGAGCCGGAAGCGTATCCTATTCCCCGGCTGCAAAGAAGGCCATTGCCAAGATCACAGACATGGGCTTTTCTGAGCTTCCGGTCTGCATGGCAAAGACCCAGTATTCCTTATCCGATGACCAGACGAAGCTGGGACGGCCCGAGGGCTTTGAGCTGACGGTCCGCGACGTATATGTGAGCGCCGGAGCCGGCTTTGTGGTGGCCCTTACAGGAGCCATTATGACCATGCCGGGTCTTCCGAAAAAACCGGCAGCCGACAGCATCGATGTGGATGAGAACGGAAAGATCACAGGATTATTCTAAGTAAAAGGAAGAACAGGCGGGGCCCTGGTCCGTATACGGCGGACCCCGCCTGTTTTTGGACTTGACAGAAGGAGAGTGGACAATGAAGATCAGAGACTGGCTTGGAAGACTGGCGTACACCCTGGTACAGGGAAGCCTGGACGAGGATGTGGAGGATGTGGTCTACGATTCCAGAAAGGCGCGGCCCCATACGGTATTTGTCTGCATCAGAGGGAGCGCCAGGGATTCCCATACCTTTATCCCGGATGTCCTGGAGAAGGGCTGCCGGGTCCTGGTGACAGAAAAGGATGTGACGGTACCCGGGGATGTGACGGTGCTCCGGGTGGAAAACGGACGTCTGGCCCTGGCGGAGCTTTCCGCAGCCAGATTCGGCTATCCGGCCGAAAAGCTGGTGACCATCGGGATCACAGGGACCAAGGGGAAGACCACCACCAGCTATATGGTGAAGGCCATCCTGGAGGCCGCCGGTAAAAAGGTGGGGCTCATCGGCACCAATGGGGCTGTCATCGGCACGGAAAAATATGCCACAGCCAACACCACCCCGGAATCCTATCTGGTACAGGAATATTTTGCAAAAATGGTGGAGGCAGGCTGTACCCATATGGTCATGGAAGTCTCCTCCCAGGCCATGATGCTCCACCGGGTGGGCGGCATCTGCTTTGATCTCGGCCTGTTTACCAATATTTCCCCGGACCATATCGGACCAAAGGAGCACGAAAGCTTTGAGGAGTATCTCTATTATAAATCCAGGCTTCTTACGGTCTGCCGGACCGGCGTTGTCAACCGGGCCATGGACCATTATGAAGAGGTGGTCCGGGATGCTTCCTGTACATTGTATACATATGGCCTGGAGCGCGGCGCAGACTTTACCGGAAGCGGCCTCCATTATGCCAGCGACCACCAGTTCGTGGGCGTGGAATTTGATATGGATGGCGCTTTAAGCGGAAGGGTCCGGGTGGGAATGCCGGGACGGTTCAATGCAGACAATGCCCTGGCGGCCCTTTCTGTGTGCAGCCTGGCCCTGGGAGAGGAGGGCCATGATAAAAAGCTCCTCCGCGCCTTGGAAAATGTCCGGGTGGACGGCCGCATGGAGATCGCCCATGTGTCGGAGCGGTGCAGCGTCATTGTGGATTACGCCCACAACGCCATGAGCATGGAAAGCCTTTTATCCACCCTCCGGGATTACAGCCCGAAGCGGCTGGTGTGCGTCTTTGGCTGCGGTGGGAACCGGGCAAAGGAGCGGCGGTACTCCATGGGAGAGATCGGAGGAAAAATGGCGGATCTCTGTATCCTCACCGCCGACAACCCGAGGTTTGAGAAGAATGAGGATATCATAAAAGACATCGAGACCGGAATGGCAAGGACCAGCGGAAGGTATCTGGTGATCCCGGACCGGAGAGAGGCCATTTTTTATGCGGTGCACCATGCGGAGCCGGGGGATATGATCGCCATTATTGGAAAGGGCCACGAGGACTACCAGGAGATCGATGGTGTCCGCCATCATTTCCTGGACCGGGAAGTGGTGGAAGAAGCGGTAAAGGAGATAAGATAAATGGAACATGTAACAGTAAAAGATCTGGTCCTTGGAAGCGGCGGCGTTCTGGTTTCGGGGAGTGAGGAAGCGCCTGTCTCCCATATCCGCCTGGATTCCAGGCAGGTGGAGCCGGGAGACCTTTTTGTGCCCCTGCTGGGCGAGCGGGTGGACAGCCACCGCTTCCTTCCCCAGGTGATGGACCAGGGGGCGGCGGCAGTGCTGACCAGCCAGGAGCTTATGCTTCCGGAGGGCGGGGCCGGCTGCGCCGTGATCCGGGTGGAGGATACGAAAAAGGCGCTGCAGAAGATCGGATCCTATCTGCGGGACCGTCTGACCCTGCCGCTGGTGGGCGTTACCGGAAGCGTGGGAAAGACCACAACCAGGGAGATGATCGCCGCCGCCCTGTCGGCCAGATTCCGTGTCTATAAGACCCCGGGGAACAGCAACAGCCAGGTGGGAGTGCCTGTGACCCTGTCAGAGATCACAGAAAATGACCAGGTGGGCGTCATCGAGCTGGGCATGAGCGAGCCGGGAGAGATGACGGTCATTGCAAACATCGCCCGGGTGGACATGGCGGTGATCACCAACATCGGGATCACCCACATCGGCCAGCTGGGCTCCCAGGAAAATATCTTAAGGGAAAAGCTTCACATCACCGACGGCATGAAGGACGGAGGGCTTCTGATCTTAAACGGAGACGATCCTCTCCTTAAAGGAGTCCAGGGCTGGGAGGGCTTAAGGACCGTATACTACGGCACCGGGGAGAACTGTGATTTCCGGGCTGTGGACATCTGCTTTGAGGACGGCTTTCCCTCCTTTACGGCAGTCCATGGAGCCGACCGCCAGAGGGTGCGCTTAAACGTCATGGGGCAGCATAATGTCATGAACGCCATGGCGGCCATGGCCGTCTGTGCGGAATGCGGCATGACCATGGAGGAGGCGGCCAGGGGGCTCCTTACGGGCCAGGGCTTCAAAAACCGCCAGCAGGTCCATGAGACCGGACGGTTTACGATTCTGGACGATTCCTACAACGCCTGCCCGGAATCCATGAAGGCGGCCTTCCAGGTCTTTAAGGAGCTTCACCCGGAAAGGCGCCATGTGGCGGTCCTGGCAGAGATGCGGGAGCTGGGCCGCGAAACAGAAAGCGCCCACAGACAGGTGGGGATCTTTGCGGCAGAGGCCGGGATCCATCTGCTGGTGACCCTGGGTGCAGAATGCAGGGCGCTGACAGAGGAATTTAAAAAGCGCTCCGGCGCACCTGTGGCAGAGTTTACGGATAAAGACCAGATGACCGCCTATCTGGATCAGGCCCTGCAGGACGGGGACTGCGTCCTCTTTAAGGGAGCCAATTCCATGGCGCTTTTTAAGGTGGCGGCCAGATATATGGAAAACAGGCCGGAGTAAAGACCGGAAGACAGAAAGAAAGAGAGGCGGAGGATCTGGAAACAAAGGACAGGACGGCAGGACCGGGAGAGAAGGAGACGGCTCCGGTCTATGCGGATGTGATCATCGACCTTTCGGTCACCAACGTGGACCGGGTCTTCCAGTACAGGATCCCGCCGGAGCTTCTTGGCAGGGTCCGGGTGGGCGTCCGGGTGCTGGCTCCCTTTGGGCGGGGAGATACCCTGCGGAAGGGCTATGTGGTCTCCTTAAGCCATACGCCCTCCTTTGCCCCGGAAAAGCTCAAAGCCCTGAGGGAGGTGGATCCCGGGGCAGTTTCCGTCCAGGAGCAGATGATCTGTCTGGCCTGGTGGATGAAGGAACGGTACGGGGCCACCATGAACCAGGCCTTAAAGACGGTGATGCCGGTGAAATCCGCTGTGGCCCCAAAAGAGGAAAAGACCATTGTGGCCCTGCGGTCCCGGGAGGAGCTTTCCGGGCTTTTAAGGGAAGCGGAAAAAAAGAAATATAAGGCCAGGATCCGGCTTTATAAGGCGCTGCTGGAAAACGGGGAGCTGCCGTACCGGCTGACGGCCCAGAAGCTTGGGGTCACAGCGGCCTCCTTAAGGCCCCTGGAGGAAAAGGGGATCTTAAAGATCCGGACCGAGGAAAAAAGCCGGGACCCGGTGAAGGGATATGCTCCGGCTGCGGCTCCTGTGGTCCTCAATGAGGATCAGAAAAGGGCTGCGGCTGCGGTGAAGGCCTCCATGGATGCGGGGGAGGCCAGGACGTGGCTCCTTTACGGGATCACAGGCAGCGGAAAGACAGAGGTGTACATGGAGCTGATCTCCCATGTGCTGGATCAGGGCCGCCAGGTCATCGTTCTGATCCCGGAGATCTCCCTTACGTATCAGACGGTCATGCGGTTCTACCGCCGGTTCGGGAACCGGGTCTCCATCATCAATTCCAGGCTTTCGGCGGGAGAGCGGTACGACCAGCTGGCCCGGGCCGCCAGGGGAGATATCGACATTATGATCGGCCCCCGGTCGGCTCTTTTTACGCCCTTTGAGAGGCTTGGGCTCATCATCATCGACGAGGAGCACGAGGGGGCTTACCAGAGCGAGCTGTCTCCCCGGTATCATGCCAGGGAGGTGGCGGCCATGCGGGCCACCATGAACCAGGCCACCCTGGTCTTAGGCTCCGCAACTCCGTCTGTGGAGAGCTTTTATAAGGCAGAGCGGGGAGAATACGGCCTGCTGACCCTGGGCCGCCGGGCAAAAAAGGACAGCCGCCTGGCCCGGGTCCATGTGGTGGACTTAAGAGAGGAGCTGGCAGAGGGAAACCGGTCCATGTTCAGCCGGAAGCTTAAGGAACTGATGGAGGAGCGGCTTCTGCGGAAGGAACAGATCATGCTGTTCATGAACCGCCGGGGCTATGCAGGCTTCGTTTCCTGCCGTTCCTGTGGGGAGGCCATGAAGTGCCCCCACTGTGATGTGAGCCTGACGTACCACCGGGACGGGATCCTGCGGTGCCATTACTGCGGCCATGAGGTGCGTATGCCAAGGGTCTGCCCGGTCTGCGGCTCTCCTTATATCGCCCCCTTCGGCTCCGGGACCCAGAAGCTGGAGGAGATCACAAAGCGGACCTTTCCACAGGCCAGGGTCCTTCGGATGGACGCAGACACCACGGCGAAAAAGGGAGCCCACGAGGAGATCCTGGAGGCGTTTATGGAAGGGGAGGCCGATATCCTCATCGGGACCCAGATGATCGTCAAGGGCCACGATTTCCCCAGGGTGACGCTGGTGGGAGTCATGGCGGCCGATCTTTCTCTTTATGCACCGGATTTCCGGAGCTCTGAGCGGACCTTTGAGCTTTTGACCCAGGCATCTGGCCGGGCCGGACGGGGGGAGCTCCCGGGAGACGTGGTGATCCAGACGTATGCGCCGGACCATTTTGCCATTACGGCGGCGGCAGAGCAGGACTACGGCCAGTTTTACCGCCAGGAATTCCTGTACCGGAAAATGATGGGGTATCCGCCGGCAGCGGGCCTCCTCTCCATCCAGCTGAGCTCCAGGAAGGAAGAGGCAGCGGCCGCCGCCATGGAGGATCTCCAGAAATGGATCCGGCGGGAATTTTGCTTTGAGGAGATCTCCGTCATTGGCCCGGTCAACGGTTCCCCGTATAAAGTTAATGATATATACAGAAAAATTTTATATATAAAGAGCGAAAGTTATGATATACTATTAAAAGTCAGAAAGTCTGCCCAGAAGCGGGAAGAGGAAAACGAACGGTATAAAAACGTGAACTTCCAGGCGGCGGTGCAGTAGGAGGAAAGGAAAAAGGACATGGCAATCAGACAGATCAGAGTCATTGGAGACGAAATCTTAACAAAGGCGTGCAAGCCTGTAAAGGAAATGAACGAAAGAACAGAAGAGCTTATCGAGGATATGTTCGAGACCATGTATGAGAACAACGGCTGCGGTCTTGCAGCCCCCCAGGTGGGCATCCGCAAGCGTATCGTGGTCATTGACGTGGACGACGGAAACCAGTACGTGATGATCAATCCGGAGATCCTGGAGACCAGCGGAAGCCAGACCGGGGCCGAGGGGTGCTTAAGCGTACCCGGAAAGAACGGCCAGGTGACCCGGGCGGAGCATGTGAAGGCAAAGGCCCTCAATGAGAACATGGAGGAATATACCATTGAGGCAGACGGCCTCCTGGCCCGCTGCATCCTCCACGAGTGCGACCATCTGGACGGGATCCTTTACGTGGAACGGGTGGAAGGCGAGCTCCACGACAACGATGAAGAGGGTGAAGAATAATGCGTATCGTATTTATGGGAACTCCGGATTTTTCCGTGCCGACTTTGGAATCTCTGGTAAAGGGAGGCCATAAGGTCCTGGCAGTGGTGACTCAGCCGGATAAGCCCAAAGGAAGAGGAAAGTCAGTGCTCATGACGCCGGTGAAGGAAAAGGCCCTGGAGCTTGGGATCCCGGTATACCAGCCGGTAAAGGTACGGGAGCCGGAATTTATGGAGGTTTTAAAGGGACTGGATGCAGAGGTCTTTGTGGTGGTGGCCTTCGGCCAGATCCTTCCTAAGGAGATCCTGGAAATGCCCCGGTACGGCTGTGTCAACGTCCATGCCTCCCTGCTTCCCAGATACCGGGGAGCCGCGCCCATCCAGTGGGCGGTCATTGACGGAGAGGCGGTCAGCGGAGTCACCACCATGCTCATGGACGAGGGGCTGGATACGGGAGATATGCTGGAAAAGGCGGAGATCCCCCTGGATAAAGAGGAGACCGGCGGCAGTCTGTTTGAAAAGTTAAGCCTTCTGGGCGGAGAGCTGATCCTTTCCACTCTGGAAAAGCTCCAGAACGGGACAGCGGTGCGGACGCCCCAGGGAGAGCCGGACACGCCCTACGCGAAAATGTTAAAGAAATCCATGGGACAGATCGACTGGTCCATGGAGGCAGAAAAGATCGAGCGTCTGATCCGGGGGTTAAACCCGTGGCCCAGCGCTTATACATCCTTAAATGGAAAAACCGTAAAGATCTGGGCGGCGGAGGTGGTCCCGGGAAACGGGGCCGGAGTTCCCGGACGGGCTGCGGTTTCCAGGGACAGCCTTCTGGTGGAGACGGGAAAGGATCTTCTTTCCATCAAGGAGCTCCAGCTGGAGGGGAAAAAGCGGATGGATACAGCCGCTTTCTTAAGAGGCTTCCAGGTGGAGGACGGTACGGTCCTGGGAGCATAAGACGAGAGGAGATATGCATATGTTAGGCGGTTATGGAATGTATGGATACGGGTACGGCTACCGGCTGGATCCCACGATCTTCCTGGTGCTCATCGGGGTCCTGTTATCCCTCTGGGCCCAGAACCGGGTCAACTCCACTTTTGCGAGATATTCCAGGGTCAGGAGCTTTTCCGGCATGACCGGAGCGGAAGCAGCCAGGCGGCTTTTAAATGTCCAGGGGATCTATGATGTGACGGTGCAGCCGGTGTCCGGAAAACTGACGGACCATTATGATCCCAGGACGAAGGTGGTAAAGCTTTCGGATTCTGTATACAATGCCACGTCTGTGGCGGCCATCGGCGTAGCCGCCCATGAGTGCGGCCATGCCATGCAGCACAACGAGGGCTACGGGCCGCTGCGGTTCCGCAGCGCCCTGGTTCCCGTGGCAAACTTCGGCTCCCAGCTTTCCTGGCCCATGATCCTTCTGGGGATCTTATTCGGAGGCCTGGGTTCCCCGCTGGTCCAGGTGGGGATCCTGATGTTCAGCCTGGCAGTGCTGTTCCAGCTGGTGACCCTTCCGGTGGAGTTCAACGCCTCCAGCCGGGCCGTGCGTCTTTTGGACTCCCAGGGGATCTTGTCCGGGGAGGAAGTGGACGGCACCAGAAAGGTTTTAAAAGCGGCGGCCCTTACGTACGTGGCGGCGGCGGCCGGTTCTATTTTACAGCTTCTGCGTCTTGTGATCCTGTTTGGAGGAAGAGACCGTGACAATGACTAAGACAGATCCCAGGGAGATCACCCTGGATATCCTTCTGGAGGTCCTGGAGGAGGGAAGACTGGGCCACCTGGTGCTGAATCAGGCGCTCCTCAAGTATCAGTATCTGGAAAAGCAGGACCGCTCCTTTATTACAAAGCTGACGGAGGGGACGCTGGAGCGTCTGATCCTCCTGGACGCGGCCCTGGACCGCTTTTCTAAGACAAAAACAGAAAAAATGAAGCCGGTGATCCGGACCATTCTCCGGATGTCAGCCTACCAGATCCTTTTTATGGACCGGGTGCCCGATGCCGCCGTCTGCAATGAGGCGGTGAAGCTGGCCAAAAAGAGAAAATTCCAGGGGCTTTCCGGCTTTGTCAACGGAGTCCTGCGGACTCTTTCAAGGGAAAAGGGAAAGCTGGAATTTACGGATCCGTCGGTGCGCTTTTCCATTCCCGGATGGATGCTTTCCATGTGGGAGGCTGATTATGGAAAAGAAAAGGCGGAGCAGATCGCAGCCTCCTTCCTTAAGGAGCGGCCGCTGACCGTCCGCTTCAACACCAGCCGGGCTTCGGTGGAGGAGATCCTTAAAAGTCTGGAGAGCCAGGGGATCGCTGCAGAGCCCACGGGCTTTCTGGATACAGTGTACTCCATTTCCGGCTACGACCACCTGGAGGCAGTGGAGGCCTTTTATGAGGGCCTTATAACGGTCCAGGATCCCAGCTCCGCCCTGGCGGCCCACCTGGCCGGAATAAAGGCCGGGGACACGGTCCTGGACATCTGCAGCGCTCCGGGAGGGAAGACCCTCCATGCGGCGGATCTTTTAAAGGGGACCGGACGGGTGGAAGCCCGGGATCTGACGGAATATAAGATCTCCCTGGTGGAGCAGAACCTGTTCCGGTGCGGCTTTGCCAATGTGGAGACGAGGGTTTGGGATGCCCGTATCTTCGATCCGGAAATGGAAGAGAAGGCCGATGTGGTCCTGGCAGACCTGCCCTGTTCCGGTCTTGGGATCATAGGAAAAAAGCCGGATATCAAGCTGCGTCTGAAAAAGGAGGATCTGGGGGAGCTGGCATCTCTCCAGCGGGAGATCCTTTCGGCGGCCAGCCGGTATGTGAAGCCCGGCGGTACTCTTTTATACAGCACCTGCACGGTGGACCGGGCGGAAAATGAGGAAAACGCCGCCTGGATCCTGGAAAATCTTCCGTTCCATAAAAAGGAGATCGCTGGAAGGCTGCCGGGATCCCTGCAGGCAGACTGCCGGGAAAACCAGATCCAGCTCCTTCCGGGGATCCATGGCTGCGATGGTTTTTTCCTGGCGGCATTTGAAAAAAATAGGGAGTAGGTATGGAAAAAAAAGATCTGAAATCCATGGATTTAAACGAGGTCACAGCCTTTGTGACAGAACTGGGGGAGAAGCCCTTCCGGGCAAAGCAGCTTTACCAGTGGATGCACCAGAAGCTGGCCCCGTCCCTGGAGGATATGACAAATCTGCCGAAGGCCTTTCGGGAGCGTCTTCTGGAGCATGGAACGTATACGTCCCTGGAGACGGTCCAGATGCTGGAATCCGGGATCGACGGAACCAGGAAATACCTGTTCGGCCTGGGAGACGGCAACATCATCGAAAGCGTTCTGATGAAATATAAACACGGAAATTCTGTATGCATTTCCTCCCAGGTGGGCTGCCGCATGGGCTGCCGGTTCTGCGCATCCACCCTGGACGGGCTCACCAGGAACCTGACGGCGGGAGAGATGCTGGACCAGATCTACCGGATCCAGGCCTCCACAGGGGAACGGGTGTCCAATGTGGTGGTCATGGGCAGCGGAGAGCCCTTTGACAACTATGACAGCCTGGTGAAGTTCATCCGGCTTCTAAGCGATGAGAACGGACTGAACATCAGCCAGAGGAATATCACCGTATCAACCTGCGGCATCGTGCCGGGGATCCGGAAATTTGCGGAGGAGGGCTTTTCTGTGACCCTGGCTCTTTCCCTCCACGCCCCCAACGACCAGGTGAGGAAGACCCTGATGCCCATTGCCAATAAATATTCTCTTTCTGAGATCCTTCCGGCATGTAAGGAGTATTATGAAAAGACCGGAAGGCGGCTGACCTTTGAGTACAGCCTGGTCCAGGGAGTCAATGACAATTTAGACGAGGCCCGGAAGCTTTCGTCCCTCATTAAGGACATGCACGGCCATGTGAACCTGATCCCTGTGAATCCCATCAAGGAGCGGGATTACCGCCAGTCGGGCCGGGAGGCCATCGACGCCTTCCGTACATATCTGGAAAAGCAGGGGATCAATGTGACGGTCCGCCGGGAGATGGGCCGCGACATCGGCGGCGCCTGCGGGCAGCTGAGAAAAAGTTATCTGAAAAAGGAAGAGGAGGGAGAGCGATGAATTCCTATGGCCAGACAGACACCGGCCGGGTGCGGAAGTCGAATCAGGATTCGATCTTTCTGTCCGAAACGCCGGTGGGACCGCTTTCCAACCTTTTTATGGTCGCCGACGGCATGGGCGGGCATAAGGCCGGGGATTTTGCGTCCCGGTTCGTGGTGGATACCATGGTCCGCTGTATGGGACTGTACAAAAGCGATAGCCCGGTGACGGCCCTCAGAAAGGCCATCGAAAAGACCAATGAGCTTTTATTCCTGGAGGCCCAGAGGGATCCGGACCGGGAGGGCATGGGCTCTACCCTGGTGGCCGCTACCGTGGACCAGGATACCATGTACGTGGCCAATGTGGGAGACAGCCGCCTGTATCTTTTCAGGGACGGCTTAAGCCAGATCACCAGGGACCACTCCCTGGTGGAGGAAATGGTGTCCCTGGGGAAGCTGGAGCGGAACAGCGAGTCTTACAGGTCCCAGAAAAACATCATCACCAGGGCTGTGGGGATCCGGCCTGCGGTGACCGCAGATTTTTTTGAGGTTTCCTTAAAGAAGGATGACTGCGTGCTCCTCTGCTCCGACGGGCTTTCCAATATGGCGGAGGAATCCCTGATCGGCAGCGTCCTGGCTGCTCCGGCCGCTTTAAAAGAAAAGACAAGCCGGCTGATCCAGGCGGCCAATGAAAATGGAGGGAAGGACAACATCGCGGTCATCCTCATAGAACCTCAGGTAAGCGAGGTGGGCGTATGATATTGAAGGCAGGAACCATGCTCCAGGACCGCTATGAGATCCTGGAAAAGATCGGCTCCGGCGGAATGTCGGACGTCTATAAGGCGAAATGCCATAAACTGAACCGTCTGGTGGCCATTAAGGTTTTAAAGGCGGAATTTACAGACGATGCCAATTTTGTCAGCAAATTTAAGATGGAGGCCCAGGCGGCAGCCGGCCTGTCCCATCCCAACATCGTGAGCATCTACGACGTTGTGGACGAGGGAGATATCCATTTTATCGTCATGGAGCTGGTGGAAGGCATTACCTTAAAAAGCTATATCACAAAAAAGGGACGTCTGGATGTGAAGGAGGCCATCGGCATTGCCATCCAGGTGGCCCAGGGCATTGAGGCTGCCCACGAGCAGCACATCATCCACCGGGATATCAAGCCCCAGAACATGCTGATCTCCATGGACGGCAAGGTGAAGGTGGCGGATTTTGGCATAGCCAGGGCCGTTTCCTCCCAGACCATGAACTCCACAGTGGTGGGCTCCGTCCACTATATCTCGCCGGAGCAGGCCAGAGGCGGATACAGCGATGAACGGAGCGATCTGTATTCCCTGGGGATCACCATGTTTGAAATGGTCACAGGCCGGGTCCCCTTCGGCGGAGACAATACGGTGACCGTGGCCCTGGCCCATCTGGAGGAGCCGATCCCTCTTCCAAGCCTTATGAACCCAGGTGTGACTCCCAGCTTTGAGAGGATCATCTTAAAATGTACAGAGAAAAAGCCCGAGGACCGGTATAAGAATGCGGCTGAAGTGATCAGCGATCTGCGGCGGGCCCTTCTGAACGCAGATGATCCCCAGGTGGGCGCCGAGATCCTCAAAGAGGATCCGCTGTCGGAGACCAGGCCCATCAGCCGGAAGGAGCTGGATCTCATAAAGACCAGGAGCGACGGGCAGCGGGAACAGAAAAAGCCCAGGAATCCCGGAGAGTGGAGAGAGACCGGACCGGACCATGAAGAAAATCAGGCCAGGAAGGTTCCGGAGGGCCGCGGCGGCAGGCAGAAAGCCCCATTCCGCCAGCAGGACGAGGACAGCGAGACCACCCAGCTGGAAAAGGTCCTGACCGGCCTGGGAGTGGTGGCCGCACTTTTAGTGGTGGTGGTGGTCATCGTATTCTTTTCCCGGCTGGGAGGCCTGTTCACCAGCCCCTCAGACAAGGATCCCACAGAGACCCAGGTCTCCCGTGAGACAGAAACGGATGGAAGGCAGGAAACAGAGCATACGGAGGAGAAGGAGACCACCCTGTCCCAGAAGGAGGTAAAGATGCCGAAGCTGGTGGGAGATACCCAGGAGGAGGCAGAGGCCAAGCTGGACGCCCTGGATCTTACTATGCAGGTGGTCATGAAGAACTCCGATACGGTGGAGAAAGGCGTGGTCATGGAACAGGCTGACGCGCCGGATTCGGTGGTATCCCGGTACTCCAAGGTGGTGGTCACCATCAGCAGCGGATCCGATAAGATCCTGCTGTCGGAGTTAGGGATCGCGGATATGACCCTGGAAACGGCGGTGCGCCTTCTGGAAGCCAAGGGCTTAAAGGCCGTGGTGGTGGAAGAGACCAGCGAGGATGTGGAGGCGGGAAAGATCGTCCGCATGGAGCCGGAGGACAAGGCGGCTCTGGGCGATTCGGTGACGCTTTACGTGAGCACAGGGCCGGAGGTGGAGGTAACGCCGGTGCCGGATCTTTATGGAAAGACCGAAAACGAGGCGGCAGCCTTACTGACCGAGGCCGGGCTCCTCACGGGTGAGATCTCCAGGGCCCATGACGCGTCTGTGCCTGCGGGTCAGGTGATCAGCCAGGGCATCGAAAAGGACACGGATGCGGAGCTGGGAACTGCCGTGGATCTGGTGGTGAGCCTGGGGCCGGAGCCGCCAAAGACCCAGTTCCTGGCCTCTCTCCAGGTAACGTATCCCCTTATGATCTCCTTTGGACCTGGAGCGGAATCATCGGAGGTACAGATCCTGATCCGGTTAAAGCAGACCGTCAACGGAAAGGTGACGTACACAAAGCTGGCAGAGCCCAAGGCATATTCCGCCAGCACCATGCTGGATATCCGCCTGGACCATATCCGGGGAGCAGACGGCGTATCCACTGGGGAAGTGGAGATCGTGGACCTGACCAACAACGTTGTCCTCACTTCCTACAACGTAAACTTTGTGGAGACAGAGGTGTAAGAGAGGTTCATGAGAGGAAAGATCATAAAAGGGATTGCCGGGTTTTACTACGTCCATGATGGAATCTCCCAGGTGTACGAATGTAAAGCCAAGGGCGTATTCCGTAGCAGAAAGATAAAGCCCCTGGTGGGGGATGATGTGGAATTTACAGTTCTGGATGAAAAGGAACAGACCGGAAACATCACAGACATCCTGGAACGGAAAAACGAGCTGATCCGCCCGGCGGTGGCAAACATCGACCAGACCATGATCGTTTTTGCGGTGACGGATCCGGAGCCAAATTTAAATCTCCTGGACCGGTTCCTGGTGACCATGGAAATGCAGGGAGTGCCTGCGGTCATCTGCTTTAATAAGATGGACCTGGGAACCGGTGAAAGGGAGCGGGAGCTCAGGCAGATCTATGAGGCCGCCGGTTACTCAGTCTATTTTACCAGCGCCAACGACAAAGAGAGCGTGAGCATGGTCCGGGAGCTCCTTAAGGGAAAGACCACAGCCCTGGCGGGACCGTCGGGAGTGGGGAAATCCTCCCTGACCAACCAGATCCAGCCGGAGGCTGCCATGGAGACCGGGGCCATCAGCGAAAAGATCCGCCGGGGCCGTCATACCACCAGGCATTCAGAGCTGTTTTTTGTGGAGCCGGAAACCTTCGTCATGGATACTCCCGGTTTCAGCTCTATTTATGTGGAGTCCCTGAAGCCAGAGGAGCTTTCGGGATATTTTCCTGAATTTGAGGATTTTGTGCCGGACTGCCGGTTCCTGGGCTGCGTCCATGTGGGCGAACGGGAGTGCGGCGTCAAGGAGGCCGTAAAGGAAGGAAAGCTGGCCGTCTCCCGGTATGAAAATTACCGGCTGATCTATGAAGAACTAAAGAATAAAAGGAGATATTAATATGTATATCTTAGCGCCATCCATACTGGCAGCCGATTTTTCCAGGCTGGGAGAGGAAGTAAGGACCGTAGCCGATGCGGGAGCGGAGTATATCCATCTGGATGTCATGGACGGGGCTTTTGTGCCCAGCATTTCCTTTGGAATGCCGGTGATCCAGAAGCTGCGGCCAGTGACAGACAAGGTGTTCGATGTTCATATGATGGTGGAGGAGCCGGGCCGGTACGTGGCTGATATAAAAAAGGCCGGAGCCGATCTGATCTGCGTCCACCAGGAGGCCTGCCGCCATCTGGACCGGACTCTGAACCAGATCCGGGAGTGCGGCTGCAAGGCGGCTGTGGCTCTGAACCCGGCGACACCGGTGGAGACCCTCTCCTGCGTTTTAAAGGAAGCCGATATGTTCCTTATCATGTCAGTGAACCCGGGCTTCGGGGGCCAGAAGTTCATCCCCTATACCCTGAAAAAAATAAGGAAGCTCCGGGCTATGCTCAATGAAGCCGGGCTTTCCACGGATATCCAGGTGGATGGAGGGATCTCCGCCGCCAACGTGCGGGACGTTCTGGATGCGGGAGCCAACGTGATCGTGGCCGGTTCCGCTGTGTTTAAAAACGATGCGGCGGCCAATACCCGGGAATTTCTGGAGATCTTTTCCCGGTACCAGGAACGGTGAAGCAGATGAAGCGCTGTCTTATGGTCACCGGCGGCCCCCTGGACCTGTCCTTTGGAAGACGGTTCCTTTTGGGGCGCACCTATGATCTTGTGATCGCCGTGGACGCGGGCCTGGCTGCCTGCGAGGCCCTGGGCCTTTGTCCGGATCTTCTGGTGGGGGATTTTGATACCCTGGGAAGGGAGCACCTCCTGGAATACCAGGAACGCTCTGGTGTAAGGGCAGACGTCCATCAGCCGGAAAAGGATGAGACGGATACGGAGCTGGCCTTCCGGGACGCCCTGGAGGCCGGCTGTGTCCTTGTGGATATGCTGGGAGCCACGGGAGGCCGCCTGGATCATGAGCTGTCCAACATCCAGCTCCTGGCCCAGGGGAGGAAAAAGGGCCTCCGGGTGACCATTTACGACGCCTTTAATAAGATCTTCCTGGCGGATGCAGAGCTGGATCTCCAGGTGGTATTTGAAAGGGAGGATCTTTACGGAAGGTATGTCTCTTTCCTTCCGGTGACGGAGACCGTAAAGGGGATCACACTTACGGGGTTTAAATATCCCTTAAAGGAAAAGGATATCTCCATCCTGGAAAATCCAAGTCTCTGTATCAGCAACGAGGTACTGGAGGAAAAGGCGGTGCTGACCTTCCGGTCCGGACTCCTTTTATGCGTGGAGTCCAGGGACAGGGAGACTGGACTGGTTTAAAAACCCTAAACTGGATATTCAGAACGATCCACTTCGGGAGTATCATGGGGAAAAAAGAAGGAAAACGCAATCATGGAAACATTTACACACAAACAGAAAAAGATCGCAGTGATCAATGATCTGTCCGGATATGGCCGCTGTTCTCTTACAGTGGCTCTTCCCATTTTATCGGCCATGGGCCATCAGGCCTGTCCTGTGCCCACGGCCATCCTGTCCAGCCACACAGAATTTCCCGTGTATTTTTTTGACGATTATACGGAAAAAATGCAGGACTATGCAGATAAATGGGTGCAGCTGGGCCTGTCCTTTGACGGTATCGCCACAGGGTTTTTAGGCTCTGAAAAGCAGATCGCCATGGTCATCGACATGGTGGAGCGCTTAAGCGGAGATGATACGCTGGTGCTGGTGGATCCGGTCATGGGGGACCATGGCCGTCTTTATGCCACCTATACGGAGGAAATGTGCGAGGAAATGAAGCTCCTGGTGAGCCGGGCGGATGTGGCGACCCCCAATGTGACGGAGGCCTGTATCCTTACGGGAACGCCCTATAAGGACAAGGGCTGGACCAGAAAGGAGCTCCTTAACATGGCCATGATGCTGCGGCTCATGGGAGCCAGATCCGTGGTCATCACCGGAGTCCGGGAGGGAAATTTTTATACCAACGTGGTCCTGGACCGGGGCATGGACGCGCCCTCCTTTGTGAAGGTGAAATGCGCCGGCGGCCAGAGACCGGGAACCGGAGACGTGTTCGCGTCGGTAGCAGCCGGGGCGCTGTTAAGGGGGGCCTCCTTAAAGGAAGCGGTGGAGCAGGCGGCCAGGTTTGTAAAGGACTGCATCCATATTTCAGACGAGCTGGATATCCCCCATGCCAACGGAGTCTGCTTTGAGGAAATTCTGGGGAAACTGGTGAAAAAATAGAATGCCCCTTCCTTTTCACAGTAATTTGTGGTATATTTGGACATAAGCGTAAAATTGCGTCCATGTTCGGATGCGGGAGATAAATCAGCAGAAGGAGACAGTCAGTATGTTAGATTTGAGATTCGTCAGAGAAAACCCGGAGATCGTTAAACAGAATATCCGGAATAAATTCCAGGATTCCAAGCTGCCACTGGTGGACGAAGTGATCGCCCTGGACGAAGAAAACAGAAAAGTAAAGAAAGAGGCCGATGACCTGAGAGCCAGCAGAAACAAGATCTCCAAGCAGATCGGAGCTCTGATGGGCCAGGGAAAGAAGGAAGAGGCCGAGGAAGTGAAGAAGCAGGTGACAGAAGCCTCTGATCATCTGGCAGAGCTGGAGGAGAAGGAGAAGGATCTGGAAGCCAGGATCAAAAAGATCATGATGACCATTCCCAATATCATCGATCCCAGCGTTCCCATCGGAAAAGACGATTCCGAGAATGTGGAGGTCCAGAAATACGGAGAGCCGGTGGTCCCGGATTTTGAGATCCCGTACCATACGGAGATCATGGAGAAATTTAACGGCATTGATCTGGATTCCGCAAGAAGAGTGGCTGGAAACGGCTTCTACTATTTAATGGGAGACATCGCAAGGCTTCACTCCGCAGTGATCTCCTATGCCAGGGACTTTATGATCGGCCGGGGCTTCACCTACTGTGTACCGCCGTTCATGATCCGCAGCGACGTGGTCACCGGCGTTATGAGCTTTGCTGAAATGGACGCCATGATGTATAAGATCGAGGGCGAGGACCTGTATCTGATCGGTACCAGCGAGCACTCCATGATCGGAAAATTCATCGACACCATCATTCCCGAGGAGGAGCTCCCCAAGACCCTCACCAGCTATTCTCCCTGCTTCCGTAAAGAAAAGGGAGCCCATGGCATCGAGGAGAGAGGCGTTTACCGGATCCATCAGTTTGAAAAGCAGGAAATGATCGTGGTATGCCATCCCGATGAGTCGAAGAAATGGTTCGATGTTCTGTGGCAGAATACCGTGGACCTGTTCCGTTCCCTGGATATTCCGGTGCGTACCTTAGAGTGCTGCTCCGGCGACCTGGCAGACTTAAAGGTAAAATCTGTGGACGTGGAGGCATGGTCTCCGAGACAGAAGAAGTATTTTGAGGTGGGAAGCTGCTCCAACTTAGGAGACGCCCAGGCCAGAAGACTGCGGATCCGTGTTAACGGCGCAGACGGAAAGAAATACTTTGCCCATACCCTCAACAACACTGTGGTGGCTCCGCCGAGAATGCTCATCGCGTTCCTGGAGAATAACCTGCAGGCCGACGGCTCTGTAAGGATTCCGGAAGCCCTTCAGCCGTATATGGGCGGAATGAAAGTAATTAAATAAGGAAGTAAACGGGGCTGTTGCAAAAGAGTGGTTTCTGGGCTTTCCTTTTGCAGCGGCCCCTTTCAGAATAGATCTAAGAAAGGGGTGTTCCATATGCCGGCAGCATTTGCCCATGATCTGTTTGGACGTCTGGTTTACAGGAAGCTGGATCCGGGGATCCGGAGGGCGGTCCGGAGGGAAAAGGACTGCTTTTATCTGGGGCTTTTTGGGCCGGACATCCTGTTCTTTTACCGTTCATTAAATGATAACCGGATCGTCCATAAGGGCTTCTGGCTCCACGAGGAGCCGGCCCGGGTGCTGTTTTTCCATGGCATAAAGGCCTGGGAAAAGGAGAAGGATCCGGAAAAAAAGGCAGCCATCGAGGCGTACCTGCTGGGCTTTGCCTGTCATTTCGCCCTGGATCACAGCCTTCATGAATATGTAAACCATACGGATGACAGCACCATTTTCACTCACGGAGAGATCGAGACAGAGCTGGACCGGAGGCTCCTGGTCCGGGAAGGGATGACGCCCCTGCGGGCAGATGTGACCTCCCATGTGAAAAACACCTCCATGACCAGGCTGGCCGCCTCCCGGGTCCTTTCGGAAAGCCGGGAGACCGTGGGGGAGTGCATCATGAGCTTCAAGGCGGCCATGCGGATCTTTGTTAATTCCGGAGAGCTTGTCAAGACGTTCATATGCCTGGGACTGCGGGCTGCGGGCCATTACGACCAGGTCCACGGCATGCTGATGCGGAGACGGCCGGTCCGGGGTCTAAAGACCGTGGCCGATTACCTGGAGCTGGAATTTTATAAAACAGTCCCCTTTGGAGTACGGATGGTGACGGAGCTTTACCGGGCCCTGGAGGAGGGAACGGAGCTTCCCAGGGAATATAAGGGAAACTTTGAGGGAACCGTCTTCGGCAAAGGACCGGTGCGCTGGTGAAATACGCAGTGATCCTGGGAGACGGGATGGCAGACCTGCCGGAAGCCTGTCCCGGAGGGAGAACGCCTCTGGAGCTGGCCCGCACCCCGGTCCTTGACCGGCTCTGCGGCGGCGGAGAGACGGGCCTTGTGAGGACCGTGCCGGAGGGGATGGCTCCCGGAAGCGATACGGCAAACCTCTCGATCCTGGGATACGAAGGAAAACGGTATTACCGTGGCCGGGCGTCCCTGGAGGCCCTGGCCCTGGGGATCTGCCTGGGAGTTCATGACCTGGCATTCCGCTGCGATCTGACGGGTCTTTCGGGAGACGGCCCGGCATTTGAAGAAATGCAGATGGGAGGTCCGGGGGCCCTGGCGGGAAAAGAAGAAGAGGCTTACATATCCGTAAAGGAGGCCATGGGAAAAGAGTCTGCCCTGTCTCTGGTCCCGGGAAGAAACGGGAAGTGCCTCCTTTTGTGGAAGGACGGGCTCTTAAAGTCCCCTGGCCTCATGAATGATGCCGCAGGCGGCTGTGGGCTTGTTCCGCCCCATGAGATGATGGGAAAACGGATCGGGGATTTTCTGCCGGAGCAGAGAGCGCTAAGGAAGTTTTCCGAGGACAGTTATCTGGCGCTAAGGGCAAGGTTTCCCCGGGAGCGCGCCTGCTTCTGGCTCTGGGGTACCGGGACCGCCTGTGAGCTGCCGGATTTTTCTGAAAAGACCGGACTTTCCGGAGCAGCAGTCACTGCCACGGGCGTCATCAAAGGACTGGCCCTGGCCGCAGGACTTAAGCTCCTTTCCGTGCCCGGGGCCGATGGAAGCCTGGATACGGATTATGGAGGAAAGGCCCGGGCGGCCTTAAAGGCGCTTCTGGAGGCGGGAATGGATTTCTGCTATGTGCATCTGGAGGCCCCGGACGCGGCCGGGCATAAGGGGAGCTTCGAGGAAAAGATCCGGGCCATTGAAAATCTGGACCGGCTGGTGGCCGGGCCCATTTACCAGGGGTTAAAAGAAAGCGGAGAGGAGTTCCGGATCCTGGTACTGCCGGACCACGCGACCCCGGCAGCGCTTAAGATCCACACGGCAGGGCCGGTGCCGTATCTTCTTTACGACAGCCGGAGGAAGGCGGTAAGGTCCCGTCCATATTGTGAAAAGGAAGCTGAAAAAACAGGGATCCTGGTTCCGGAGGGCCAACGGCTCCTGGACCGGTTCCTTTTTAAAGGAGTATAAAGAAGTTATGGCTGGAAAGATATACGGTGTCGGAGTGGGCCCGGGGGATCCGGAGCTTCTGACCATAAAAGCTGCAAGGCTCATAAAAAACGCCGGAGTCATCGGGATCCCGGCGGAGCATAAGGAGACCTGTAAGGCCTACCAGATCGCCGCCGGAGCGGTGGAGGAGATCCGGGAAAAAGAAGTGGTCCCGTTTCCATTTCTCATGACCAGGGATCCGGAACGGTTAAAGGAGAGCCATGACCGCCTGGCAGAAAAGGCCGCAGGATACCTGGACCAGGGCCGGGATCTGGTATTCCTTACCCTGGGAGACCCGGCCGTCTACTCTACATACATGTATCTGCACAGGCGGCTCACTGCCATGGGCTATGAGGCAGAGATCGTAAGCGGGGTCACCTCCTTCTGTGCGGCGGCAGCCAGGCTGTCTGTGAGCCTGGGGGATGGCAGTACGCCCATCCATATCCTTCCGGGCTCCTTTCCCCTGGAGGAGGGGCTTTCCCTCCCCGGCACCCGGGTGCTAATGAAATCCGGAAAACAGATGGGAGCCGTGAAAAAGGCCCTGGTCTCCGGGGAGTATGAGGTTTTGATGGCAGAAAACTGCGGGATGGAAGGGGAACGGCTCATTGGCCGGGCCCAGGATATCCCGGAGGACGCCGGGTATTATTCCCTGGTGATCGTGAAGGAGAAAGGAGAGACCGGCCGTTGAATAAGGAAAAAAAGGTGATCCGCCTGGGAACCAGGAAAAGCCCTCTGGCCATGGCCCAGGCCAGATTAGCGGCGGAGGCCATTGAACGGGCTTTTCCGGAGCTTACGGCGGAGCTGGTCCCCATTGTGACCAGAGGCGACCGGATCCTGGACCGGCCTCTGGTGGAATTTGGCGGAAAGGGAGCGTTTATCTCAGAATTTGAAAGGGCCCTTCTGGAGGGACGCATCGACGGAGCGGTCCACAGCGCCAAGGACATGCCGGAGGAGCTGGCTAAGGGATTGGTCATTGCGGCAGCGCTTCCCAGGGAGGACGCCGGAGACGTGCTGGTGACTGTAAAGGGAAGGCCGCTTCCGGACGGGCCGCTTCTGGTGGGGACCGGAAGCCCCCGCCGCCAGGTGCAGATCCGGGAGATGAGGAACGCCCGCTGCGCCCTTTTACGGGGAAATATCCAGACAAGGCTCAATAAGCTCCGGGAGGGAGAGTATGACGCCATCCTTCTGGCAGCGGCGGGATTAAAGCGTATGGGCCTGCTTTCAGACCCGGAGTTTTCGTTTGAACGGCTGCCGGAGAAAGAATTCATCCCAGCCGGAGGCCAGGGGATCATCGCGGTGGAAAGCCGGGAGCATACGGAATTTTCCCATGTGTTTGCGGCCATCAACGATCCAGCTGCCTTCCGGTCCCTGGCGGCAGAGCGGCTGGTATTAAAGCGCCTGGGAGCCGGATGCACCGGGGCCGTGGGCGTATACAGCTATTCAGAAAATGGCAGCTTCCACATAAAGCTCATGAAGGGGACGGAGAACGGGATCCTGCGCCGGGAGATCTCCGGAGCGCCTGAGGAATATGAGGCCCTGGCTGCGGCGGTTACGGAGGGACTGGATCATGAATAAGGGGATGGTATTTCTGGTGGGAGCCGGACCAGGCGATCCGGGGCTTCTGACCCTCCGGGGAAAAGAGCTTCTGGAAACAGCGGAGGTCCTGGTCTACGACCGGCTGGCCTCCCGGGAGTTTTTGGAGCTGGTACCGGCGGGCTGCGAAAAGATTTATGTGGGCAAAGAATCTGGCCGTCACAGCAGGACCCAGGAGGAGATCAACGGGATCCTGGTGGAGTGGGCGTTAAAGGGAAAGCGGGTGATCCGTTTGAAGGGCGGAGATCCCTTTGTCTTTGGCCGGGGCGGAGAGGAGATCCATAGCCTCTCTGCCCATGGGATCCCCTATGAGGTGGTCCCCGGCGTGACGTCGGCCATTGCGGCCCTTTCCCACGCCGGGATCCCGGTGACCCACCGTGGGGTAGGCCAGAGCTTCCATGTGATCACAGGCCATACGGCGGTGGGAGCCGGAGACGGGGACAGTCTTACCGGAGGCTTTGACCAGTACGCCCGCCTTCCGGGGACCCTCATTTTTCTCATGGGTCTCTCTAACCTGGAAAAGATCGTGGAAAATCTTATAAAATACGGAAAGGATCCCCGGACTCCGGCGGCGGTGGTCACCAACGGGACCCTGCCGGACAGCCGGTGCGTCCGGGCGGCGCTTTCGTCTCTTCCAGAGGCTGTACGAAGGGCTGGTCTGAAACCGCCGGGGATCATCGTGGTGGGCCCGGTGGCCGCTTTTTCCATGACCTGTAAAAAAGAGCTTCCCCTAAGCGGAGCCCTGGTGGGGATCACCGGGACGGACGGCATGTGGAACAAGCTTTCAGAAAAGCTTGTATCCCAGGGAGCGTCGGTGGTCCGGGCAGGAATCTCCAGGATCGTACCGTTAAATAAAGAGGGACTGTCCGGGCACCTGGACCGGCTGGATCAGGTCTCCTGGATCGTCTTTACCAGCACCAACGGCGTCCGGATCTTTTTTGAGGCCATGAGGGAGGGCCGGATGGATCTCAGGGCCCTGGGCCATGTGAAATTTGCCGTGGTGGGCAGCGGCACCGGAAAGGCCCTGGAGGAGCAGGGCTTTTTCCCGGACTATATGCCGGAGGAATATACCACAGAGGCCCTGGCCCGGGGGCTCTTAAGCCGGATCCGTCCCGGAGAATCTGTGCTGATCCCCAGGGCCAGAATGGGCTCCCCCATCCTGAGGGAGGCATTGTGCCAGGGGGGGATCTCTGTCCTGGATGTTCCTGTCTACGACGTGGAGGCGGAGCCAGTGGGCAGGGAAGCGCTTTCGGAGCTTTCCAGGCTCCATTACCTTACCTTTGAAAGCGGTTCCGGCGTCCGTGGCTTTTTTGGAGAGCTTGCGGATGAAAAAAGAAGGCTCCTGGAAACAGGTCCCTGCCCGGTGTGCATCGGGAAGGCCACGGCGGAGGCCTTAAGCGCCTTTGGGATCCGGCGCATGAAGATCGCCAGGGACTATACGGCCGACGGCCTTTTATCAGCAATTCTTGAGGACTGGGACCATGGAAGCTCTCGTTTATAAGGATAAAAAAATGCTGAGGCGGGGGTATACCACCGGCACCTGCGCGGCCCTGGCAGCCCAGGGAGCCGTCTCCTTCCTGATCTCTGGCATATGGCCGGAAACGGCGGAGCTTATGACCCCGGCGGGCCAGATGGTGCGGGTCCCGCTGATGGAGAAAAAAGCAGGGAACGGCGCCGCCTCCTGTGCAGTAAAAAAGGACGCCGGGGATGATCCCGATGTGACCGATGGCCTTCTGGTCTTTGCCCAGGCCCGGTTCCTGCCGGAAAACACAGGGAATGCCCGGGTGATCATTGACGGAGGAGAAGGCGTGGGCCGGGTGACAAAGGCAGGCCTGGACCAGCCGGTGGGAGCGGCGGCCATCAATTCCGTTCCCCGGAGGATGATCGAGACTGCTGTTGCAGAGGTCTTAGAGGAGGCCGGGCTGGACCGGACAGTGAAGATCCTGATCTTTGTTCCCGGAGGAGAGAAGACGGCGGAAAAGACCTTTAATCCAGTTCTTGGGATCACCGGGGGGATCTCGATCCTGGGCACCAGCGGCATTGTGGAGCCCATGAGCGAGGAAGCCCTCATAGAGACCATCCGGGCCCATATGCAGGTGCTGCGGTCTGAGGGAAGACGGTTTGCAGCCGCTGTGCCCGGAAACATGGGGGAGAGGTTCCTCTGGTCCTATCTGGAGCGGGAGGGGATCGGAAAAATACCGGCGGTGGTGTGCAGCAATTTTGTGGGCAGGACCCTGGATATGGCCGGAGAGCTGGGCTTTTCCGGTCTTCTCCTGGCGGGCCACCTGGGAAAGCTGGTGAAGCTGGGCTGCGGCATCATGAACACCCATTCAAAGGAAGGGGACGGCCGGATGGAGACGCTTGTGGCCTGCGCCCTGCGGGCCGGAGCCGGGACTGGAACGTTAAAAAGGATCCAGGAGGCCAATACGACGGAGCAGGCCCTGGAGGAGCTTAAGGCGGCCGGTATCCTTAAGGAGACCATGGGAGCGCTTCTGGAGCGCATGGACTGGTATATGAGGCGGCGGGTCCCGGAGACCCTGGAAACGGGCATCCTGGTATTCGACGCCGCAGGAACGCTCCTGGGAGCCACTGAAAACGCCCGGGATCTCCTTGTGCTGGCTGCCGGAGAGGAGCCGGCGGGAGAAGACGGGCCGGATAATGGAATATAAAAAGGAGAGGACTATGACGGATTATACGCTTTTAAGGGACCAGCTCCTGGCCCTGGCAGAGGATGTGGAGTATGAGATCACAAATCTCTCCAACGCCTCTGCGCTTTTATACCACAGCCTGGAGGGGCTCAACTGGGCCGGATTTTATCTGTGGAGGGACGGGAGCCTGATCCTGGGGCCGTTCCAGGGAAAACCGGCCTGTACCAGGATCCTGCCGGGCCGCGGCGTCTGCGGAACGGCGGCAGAAAAGGACCAGACGGTGCGGGTGGAGGACGTCCACCAGTTTCCCGGACATATTGCATGTGACTGCGCCTCCAATTCCGAGATCGTGATCCCGCTCCATAGAAACGGTGAACTTTACGGCGTCCTGGATATGGACAGCCCAAGGCTGGGACGGTTTACAAAAGAGGACCAGAGGGGGCTGGAGCTGTTCTGCCGGGCCATGGAGGAGATCCTGGAGCGGAGCCGGGACTAGAGCGCAGAAAGGGGACGTATCTATGAAAGCAAAAGTTCTGGTGGATAATATCACAAAAAACCAGTGGAAGGCCGAGTGGGGGCTTTCCATCTATATCGAATACAACGGCCACAGGATCCTCCTGGACACAGGGACCACAGAGGCCTTTGCAGAAAATGCAGACCAGATGGGGGTCCGCCTGGAGGATGTGGAGTTCGGAGTCCTGTCCCATGCCCACTATGACCATTCAGACGGCCTTGGAGAGTTCTTTAAGAGGAATCCCACGGCAAAATTTTATTTACAGAAGAGTGCAGAGGAAAACTGTTACAGCAGGAAAAATTTCCTGTTTAAGAAATACATCGGGATCCGCCGGGGATATCTGGAAACGTATAAGGACCGGATCGTCTATGCCGACGGAGACCTGGAGGTGATCCCCGGCGTGACGCTTCTTGCCCACCGGACGCCGGGCCTTGCCAGTACAGGCAAGAAGGCCGGGATGTATGTGAAGAAGAACGGCCGGTGGAAGCCTGACGATTTCTCCCACGAGCAGAGCTTGGTGTTTGATACGAAGGAGGGACTGGTGATCTTCAACAGCTGCTCCCACGGCGGCGCAGATGTGATCATCCGGGAAGCGGAGGCTGCGTTCCCTGGAAAGCAGATCTACGGCCTTATCGGCGGCTTCCACCTGTTCCGGTCCGAGGACCAGGAGGTGTGGGAGCTGGCAGACCGGATCAAAAAGACCGGGATCCGGCGGATCTGCACGGGCCACTGCACCGGGGAAAGGGCCATGGAGATCCTGAAGGAAGAGCTGGGGGACATGGCAGAGCAGATCTATACAGGGTTTGAGATCGAAGTGTAAAAATAAATCAGAGGAGAGAAAGAAATGGATACTCGGGTGGAAAAGACCATTGAAAGACATAAAAAAGGATACAACTGTGCCCAGGCGGTGGCCTGCACCTACTGCGACCTGGTGGGCGTGGACGAGGAGACCATGTTTAAGATGACAGAGGCCCTGGGCCTGGGAATGGGCTGTATGGACGGAACCTGCGGGGCTGTGGCGGGAGCCTGCATCCTGGCCGGGATGAAGCGGAGCACGGGAAATCTGGAAAAGCCCGACAGCAAGGCAGAGTCCTATAAGCTTTCCAGGGCCATCCTGGGCGGCTTTGAAAAGGCCAACGGAACGGCGATCTGCAAGGAATTAAAGGGGATCGAGACCGGCAAGGTGATCAAAAGCTGCGACGACTGTATCAAAGAGGCGGCGGCCCTGGCAGAGCAGGTGCTGTTTTCATAAAGGAGAAGGAGACCATGGTACATTTTGTGGGCGCCGGCTGCGGCGCGGCGGATCTGATCACAGTCCGGGGGGCCAGGCTGCTCTCGGAGGCGGACGTGGTGATCTATGCAGGCTCCCTGGTGAACCCGGAGCTCCTTAAGGGGACAAAGAAGGGCTGTGAGATCCATGACAGCGCCCGGATGACCCTTCCGGAGGTCCTTGGGGTCATGGAGCGGGCAGAGGCAGAGAAAAAGACCATCGTGCGGCTCCATACGGGGGATCCGTCGCTTTACGGGGCCATACGGGAACAGATGGACCGGCTGGAGGAAATGGGGATCGCCTATGACGTCTGCCCCGGAGTCAGCTCCTTTAACGGAGCCGCCGCCAGCCTGGGAGCGGAGCTGACCCTTCCGGAGGTGTCCCAGACGGTGATCATCACCCGGATGGCCGGGCGGACGGCTGTGCCGGAAAGAGAGAGCTTCCGGTCTCTGGCGGCCCATCACTCCACCATGGCGGTGTTTTTAAGCGCCGGGCTTCTGGAGGAGATGGAGGAGGAGCTTAAGGAGGCCGGGTACAGGTCGGACACTCCGGCAGCCATTGTTTATAAGGCCACATGGCCGGAGGAAAAAGCCGTCCGCTGTACGGTATCGACCCTTAAGGAAACGGCGGAGCGGGAAGGGATCCGAAAGACCGCCATGATCCTCATCGGCGACGTGCTGGGGACCAGGGAGGAAAACGGCTATGCGGACTCCAGGCTCTATGCGCCGGACTTTACCACAGGATTCAGAAAGGGGACAGACGCATGAAAAAGCTGTACGTTGTGGGCATGGGGCCGGGAGACCACGACTCCATGACCATCCGGGCGGACCGGGTCCTAAGGGAATGCGACGTTATCGTGGGCTACACGGTCTATGTGGAGTTAGCAGAGCAGTATTATCCAGAAAAGGAATTCCTGGCCACGCCCATGCGCCGGGAGACCGAGCGGTGCCGCCTGGCGTTTTCTGAGGCGTCAAAGGGCAGGACCACGGCCATGATCTGCAGCGGCGATGCCGGAGTATACGGCATGGCGGGGCTGATCCTGGAGATTGGGAGGGAATACCCGGAGGTTTCTGTGGAGATCGTTCCCGGGGTCACGGCAGCCTCCTCTGGAGCGGCGGTCCTGGGGGCTCCGCTGATGCATGATTTTGCGGTCATCAGCCTCAGCGACCTTCTGACTCCCTGGGAGACCATTGAAAAGCGGCTGCGGGCCGCGGCCATGGGAGACCTCTGTGTCTGCATCTATAATCCCTCCAGCAAAAAACGGGCCGGCTACCTGCGGCGGGCCTGTGAGATCTTAATGGAAGAAAAAAGCCCGGACACGGTCTGCGGGGCGGTGAAAAATATCGGAAGAGAGGGCGAAGAAAGCCAGGTGATGACCCTGGGGGAGCTCTCTGGCTATGAGGCGGATATGTTTACTACCGTCTTTGTGGGAAACAGCCAGACCATGGAGCTTTCCGGATCCATGGTAACGCCCAGAGGATACCGCCTATGAGCCGTCTGCCTGTAAATGATATCGGGACCGCCGCCCTGTTTGCCGGGACCACAGAGGGGAGGCTCCTGGCAGAGCGTCTGGCCGGAGGCCCGGTAAAGGTCCATGTATTTGTGGCTACGGAATACGGGGGAGAGGGTCTGCCGGAGGCAGAGAACATCCTCGTCCATGAAGGACGGATGGACCAGGAGGAGATCCGGGAGGAGCTGTCCAAGCTTTCCTGTGATCTTGTGCTGGACGCCACCCACCCCTTTGCCCGGATCGTGTCGGAAAACATAAAGGCTGCCTGCGCCGTCTGCAAGATCCCCTGTTTCCGGATCCTGCGGGAGCATACGGGGTCCTGGAGGGCGGGGGGGGCCGGAACGGAACACAGCCCTGTATTCGTGGATTCTGTGGAGGAGGCCGTGGAGTTTTTAAAGGGCACCCAGGGCCATGTGCTGGTGACCACTGGCAGCAAGGAGCTTTCTAAATATAAAGCGCTTCCGGACTGGGAGGAACGGATCTACGCCCGGGTGCTGTCCTTGCCTCAGGTGGTGTCTGACTGCGGAGATCTGGGCTTCTACGGGAATCATCTGGTGGCCATGCAGGGGCCATTTTCCGTGGAAATGAACGTGGCCATGCTCCATGCCGTGGGAGCGGCCTGGATGGTCACCAAGGAGTCTGGGACCGCCGGAGGCTTTGAGGATAAGGTATCGGCCGCCGGACAGGCCGGAGCCGGGCTCATTGTAATTGGAAGACCAAAGGAGGATGGGATCTCCCTTCGGGAGGCTCTGGAGCTTTTTGGCCTGTCCATGGACAAGAGGAAGGTATTTCTGGTGGGCATGGGACCGGGAGATCCAGGGCTTTTCACAGAGGCGGCCAGACGGGCCTTTGACGAAAGCCAGGTTCTGGCGGGAGCCGGACGGATGGCCGACGGTCTCAGGGGCTTCCAGAAGCCAGTCTTAAGGGAATATCAGCCGGAGAGGATTCTGGGCTTTTTAAAGGACCATCCAGAGTATGATACGGCGGCCGTGGCCCTGTCGGGAGACACGGGCTTTTTCAGCGGGGCCAGAGGGCTTCTGGAGGTATTCAATAGGGATGGCGGCTTTGAGGTGAAGGTGATCCCGGGGATCTCCTCCGCCGGATACTTCTTTTCCAGGATCGGAACGGGCTGGGAGGACGTCTGCTTTTTAAGCCTTCATGGCCGGGACGCTGACCTGGAGGGAGCCGTGGGGGCTCATAAACGGGTGTTCATCCTCTGCGGAGGAAGCAGTGCTTTAAAGGAGATATGTGAAAGACTTCTCCATGCGGGCCTTTCCCAGGTACGGCTCACGGTGGGAGAAAACCTCTCCCTGGCGAATGAGAGGATCTCTGAAGGGACGCCGGAGACCATGAGGGAACGGGAGGTCTCCGGGCTTACGGTGGTGCTGGCAGAAAATCCGGCGGCAGGGAGGACTCTCCCCCGGCCTCTGACCCATGGCCTTCCCGACGAGGCCTTCCTCCGTGGAAAAACACCCATGACAAAGCTGGAAGTGCGGTCCGTGTCCCTTTCAAAACTGGCTCTTACAGAAAATGCCGTGGTCTACGACGTGGGAGCCGGAACGGGCTCAGTTTCGGTGGAATGCGCCAGACTGTCCTCCGGGATCCGGGTCTTTTCCATTGAGCGGGATCCAGAGGCCCTGGAGCTGCTGGAAAAAAACCGGCAGCAGTTTTCCCTGTCCAACATGGAGATCGTGGCCGGGACTGCCCCGGAGGCCCTTGAGGAGCTTCCTGCCCCCACCCATGTGTTCATCGGCGGCAGCGGAGGCAGCATGGGCCGGATCGTGGAGACTGTACTGAGGAAAAATGGTACCACCCGGTTTGTGGCGAACCTTATTACCCCGGAATCCCTGGCTGCGGTCATGGACCTTCCCAGGGATCTTCCGGTGACAGATCCGGAGATCGTCATGGTAACAGCCGCCCGGTCGAAAAAAGCAGGAAACAGTCATCTGATGCTGGGGGCCAATCCAGTCTGGATCGTGGCGTTTTCCGGAAGGGAGGACCAGTGATGGAAAAGGTGCAGTTTCCAAGATTTATGGTAGCGGCGGAGAAAAGCGGCCAGGGAAAGACTCTCATCACCTGTGCCCTCCTGGAGCTTTTAAAGGAACAGCACCGGGTATCTGCCTTTAAGTGCGGCCCGGATTATATCGATCCCATGTTCCACCGGAGGGTGGCCGGCGTGCCCTCCTATAACCTGGACAGTTTTTTTTCCAGCCGGGAGGAGCTGATCCAGCTTCTTGGCCTCCATGGCGGGCCGGACCGCCTGGGGGTGATCGAAGGCGTCATGGGCTATTACGACGGCCTGGGCGGCAGTACGGACCGGGCCAGCTCCTATGAGGTGGCGGAGCGCACCCATACGCCGGTGATCCTGGTGGCCGACGCCCAGGGCAGAAGCTTTTCCACCCTGGCCGCTGTCCGGGGCTTTTTAAATTTCCGGCCGGACAGCCATATAAAGGGAGTCCTGTTCAACCGGCTGTCCCCCATGCTGTACCCGGCCCTTAAACGGGCGGCAGAGGAAGAGCTGGGGATCCGGGCCGTGGGCTTTGTGCCGCCGTTGGGAGAGGAGTTCCGGCTGAAAAGCCGTCACCTGGGACTTCTGCGGCCGGAGGAGATCCCAGGGTTCCGGGAGGAGATCCACAGGCTGGCTGAAGCGCTCCGGCCAGGGATCGACCTGGAAGCCATCCTGTCCATTGCAAAGGAGGCGGAACCGCTTCCGGCCCGGAGGCGGAGGCTTCCCCAGATACGGAAGGAAAACGGAGAAAAGCCGGTGATCGCCGTGGCCATGGACGAGGCTTTCTGCTTCTATTACCAGGACAATCTGGAGACCTTGGAGGCCATGAACGCAGAGCTCAGGTTCTTTTCCCCCATCCATGACGAAAAGGTGCCCGGGGAGGCCGACGGCCTTTACCTGGGAGGCGGCTATCCGGAGCTTTACGGAAAGGAGCTTTCAGAAAACGCTTCCATGCGGGCCAGCGTCCGGGAGCTCCTGGCCCAGGGGATGCCCTGCATCGCCGAATGCGGCGGATACCTGTATCTGAAGCAGGAGCTTGCGGATGCGGACGGCATCTCCTGGCCCATGTGCGGTGTGCTTCCAGGGGGAAGCCGGGACAGCGGACGGCTTTCCAGATTCGGCTACGGGATCATGACGGCCATGGGAGACAGTGTCCTGGGGTCTGTCGGGACCAGCGTTCCGGCCCACGAATTCCATCACTGGGACAGTCCGGAAAACGGAGACTGCTTTTCCTTTAAAAAGCCGGTGGGGACCCGGGAATGGTCCTGCGGCTATGGAACGGAAAGCCTTTACGCCGGATTTCCCCATCTTTATTTTTACGGCCATGAGCCGGTGCGGTTTCTGGAGCTGGCGGCCCGGCGGCGGGACGGGGAGTGCGGACGATCACATAGAACATAAGGCGGTGGCAGATATGAAAAAAATTCTGGAGATTCTTTCAGAGATCCGCCCGGCGGACCAGAAGGCCATGGAGGCGGCCAGGCTCCGGTGGAATTCAGTGGCAAAGCCCATCGGAAGCCTGGGGATCCTAGAGGAGGACATTATAAAGATCGCCGGGATCCTGGGAAGCGCAGAACGGATCCCTCTGGAAAAAAGCGCCCTGGCAGTCATGTGCGCCGACCACGGAGTGGTGGAGGAGGGCGTGACCCAGACAGGCCAGGAGGTCACCCGGATCGTGGCAGAGAATTTCACAAAAGGCCAGACCTCGGTGACCTGTATGTGCCGGGTGTCGGGAACCGACGTGTTTCCGGTGGACGTGGGCATGACAGGAGAAGGACGGCTCTGGGACGGCTCCGGCAAAGAGGCCCCGGCCCCCTTTGTGCTCTTAAACCGGAGAGCCGGAGCCGGAAGCCGGAACCTGGTGAGAGAGGCGGCCATGACCGGGGACCAGTGCGAAAGAGCGCTCCTGGCGGGGGCGTTCCTGGCCCGGGATCTGAAGCAGATGGGCTATGGGATCCTGGCCTCCGGAGAAATGGGCATCGGGAACACCACCCCGGCCAGCGCCCTGGCCTCGGTCCTTACGGGAGCCCCTCCCAGGCTGGTCACCGGACGGGGGGCCGGTCTCTCGGATCAGGGGCTTTTAAGAAAGCAGAAGGCCGTGGAGGCGGCCTGCGAGCGGTTTTTCCGGCAGTATCCCAGGTATAAGGACTTTTCCTGGGAGGCTTCCGCAGAGCCCCGGGACGCGCTCCTTCTTCTTACGGAGCTGGGAGGCTTTGATATCGCCGCCATGGCCGGACTGTTCCTGGGAGCCGCCGTGTACAGGCTTCCTGCGGTGATCGACGGCTTTATCTCATCGGCGGCGGCGCTTCTGGCGGTGCTCATGTGCCGGGACGTGAAGGACTTCCTCCTGGCCTCTCATGTCTCTTCAGAGCCTGCGGGACGTCTGGTGATGGACCAGCTGGGATTAAAGGCCCCTCTGGACTGCGGGATGCACCTGGGAGAGGGAAGCGGGGCTGTGGCCCTTCTGCCTCTTTTAAAAATGGGAGCCATGGTCTATGAAAACATGAGTACGTTTTCGGAGATCCATGTGGAATCCTATGTGGACTATGGGGCCAAAAAGGGAGGCCGGCCATGAAGGCCCTTCTGATTGCCTTTTCCATGTATTCCAGGCTCCCGGTGCCGGATTTTATCTGGGAGGAGGAGGACCGGAAAAAGGCCATGTGCTTCTTTCCCCTGGTGGGGGTCCTGGCAGGGGCCGTATTTTTCCTGGTATATCTTTTTATGGAAAGGACAGGGGCAGGGCCTCTTTTTAAGGGAGCGCTTCTGACGGCCGTGCCGCTTCTGGCAACGGGGGGCATCCATATGGACGGCTTTCTGGACACCTGTGACGCCAGGGCCTCCTGGGGAGACCGGGAGAAAAAGCTTCAGATCTTAAAGGATACCCATGCGGGGGCCTTTGCAGTCACCGGAGGCGGGCTGTACCTGCTTTTATACTGCGGCGGCTGTTCGGAGCTTCCAGTCCGGGGGGCGGCAGCTGTGTCTGCCGGATTCGTCCTGTCCAGGGCTTTGAGCGGCCTGGCGGCAGCGGTATTTCCCGGAGCCAGGGAGCACGGGATGCTGGCGGATTTCATGAAGGACTCCAGAAGACGGCTGGTGGCGGCCTCCATGGTATTTTATATGGCTGTTTCCGCCGGGGCCATGATCCTTCTGGGCGGCCTTTGCGGGGCGGCGGCGGTCCTTGGGGCCGTCCTGGCATTTTTATATTACAGGCGGATGGTGTTCCGGGAGTTCGGCGGCGTCACCGGGGACCTGGCCGGGTATTTTTTACAGCTTTGTGAGCTTTTTATGGTACTGGCGGCGGCGGTCTGCCATCTGGCGATCTCATAGACAGGAGGCGTTTTATGAGGATCCTTCTTCTCCGCCACGGGGAGACGGCGGGCAATCTGGAAAAGCGGTATGTGGGAAGGACCGACGAGGGGCTTACGGAGGCAGCCATACAGGGGCTGCGGCAGATCTCAGCGAAGCGGAAGCAGCTTCTTTACGGGCTTCTGGGCCCGGTGGCGGCGGTGTACGCAAGCCCCATGAGACGGTGCCTGGAGACGGCAGCCCTGGTTTTTCCAGAAAAGGACTTTTCGGGCGTTCCCGTCCGTCTGGTGCCCGGCCTTTCGGAATGTGACTTTGGCCGGTTTGAGTACAAAAATTACAGGGAGCTTTCCGGGGATGCGGATTACCAGCGGTTCATCGATTCCGGCGGAACAGACGGGTTCCCGGGAGGCGAGGCTGTGGCGCAGTTCAAGGGCCGGTGCGCAGATGCCTTCCGGCAGGAGGTACGTGCCCTTATGGGAAAAACAGACGGCACGGCGGTGTTCGTGATCCACGGCGGCTCCATCATGGCCGTGCTGGAGGCCTTTGGCCGGCCGGAGCGGGAATATTATTCCTGGCAGACCGGCTGCCTTTCGGGGTATCTCTGCCGGACTGGGGAGGAGAACGGCCATTTCTGTCTGACAGATGTTGCGAAAATTTCAATTATATAGTATACTTTAAGGATACGAAATAAGAGAAAGGCAGGTAGCAAACATGATAGCTCCATTTTTACTGATCATCAGTCTGGGTCTTCTGATCTACGGCGCTCTGGTAACAGGAGGGATCTACGTTCCCATCCGGTCCAAGATCCTTATTGAGGATGAGGGAAGGGCCGCCTGGTGCAAGGTGGAGGGCTTTACGAAGATCCTCTGGGGACTGGATCTGGCCGTGTTCGCCATGTATTACGAAAAGATCTTCCTTCCCACCTTATGCCTGGTGATCTTTTTAGGGCTGACTCTGTATACCATTTATATCACATATAAAAATAACGAAAAATATCTGAAATAAAGGAAAAACGTGAATTTATGGACAGAATGATCTGGGCCTGGGCTGCAGCCCTGGGGTTTCTGCTGGACTGGGTCCTGGGAGATCCACAGTTCCTTTACCATCCGGTGCGTCTCATCGGCTGGCTCATTGGACGGCTGGAAGCGGTTTTAAGGAAAATATGTAAAAAAACGGAAAAAGGGCTTCTTCTGGGAGGCCTTTTTCTGGTTGCGGCGGTATGCGGGATCACCGGAGGAGCCCTGTGGGCTCTCCTGGCCCTGTGCCGGGAGGTTTCGGTCTGGCTGTACCTGGCTGTATCGGCGGTCCTCTGCTACCAGCTTCTGGCAGCCAGATCCCTTCAGACAGAAAGCATGAAGGTCTATCAGGAGCTGAAGAAAGGAGATCTTCCCGGAGCCAGAAGGGCGGTGTCCATGATCGTGGGCCGGGATACGGAGCGTCTTTCAGAGGCAGGCGTCACAAAGGCTGCGGTGGAGACTGTGGCGGAAAATACCTCGGACGGGGTCATCGCCCCGCTTTTTTATCTGGCCCTGGGCGGCCCCGTCCTTGGATGGGTCTACAAAGCCGTGAACACCATGGATTCCATGGTGGGGTACAAAAACGAAGCGTACCTGTATTTTGGCCGGGCGGCGGCAAAGCTTGACGACCTGGCCAACTTCCTTCCGGCCAGGCTTTCTGCCGGGCTGATGGTACTGGCGGCGGCTGTCCTGGGCATGGACTGGCGGGAAGGGATGCATATCTTTTTCCGGGACCGTTTTAACCACGCCAGCCCCAACTCCGCCCAGACAGAGGCCGTGTGCGCCGGCGTCCTCCATGTACAGCTGGCAGGAGACGCCTGGTATTTTGGGACCCTTTATAAGAAAAAGACCATCGGGGATGATAAAAGGCCGGTGGAGGCGGAGGATATCCCCAGGGCCTGCCGTCTCATGTACGGAGCTGCCTGGGCGGCAGCCCTGGCGGCGGTCCTGGTCCTGGCGGGGATCCGATCATAAAAACAGACGAGGAGGAACGTATGAGCCGGGTGATCATGATACAGGGAACCATGTCCAGCGCGGGAAAGAGCTTCCTGGCGGCGGGACTTTGCAGGATATTTAAGGAGGACGGCTTATCGGTGGCCCCCTTTAAGTCCCAGAACATGGCCCTCAATTCGTATATTACAGAAGAAGGCCTGGAAATGGGGAGGGCCCAGGTGATGCAGGCAGAGGCGGCCGGGATCCGTCCCGAGGCGGCCATGAACCCGGTGCTTTTAAAGCCCACCTCCCATATGGGCTCCCAGGTGATCGTCAACGGGGAGGTACTGGGAAATTATTCGGCGGCAGAATATTTTAAGATGAAAAAAAGCCTGATCCCGGAGATCAAAAAGGCCTATGACAGCCTGGCAGAGCGGTTTGACGTGATCGTGGTGGAGGGAGCCGGAAGCCCGGCGGAGATCAACCTCCGGGAAAACGACATTGTCAACATGGGCCTGGCGGAGCTCATCGACGCGCCGGTGCTGCTGGCGGGAGACATTGACCGGGGCGGCGTATTCGCCCAGCTCTACGGCACGGCGGCTCTGCTGTCCGACCGGGAGCGGGCCAGGATCCGTGCCTTTATCATTAATAAATTCCGGGGGGATAAGGAAATCTTAAAGCCAGGCCTTTCCATGCTGTATGAGCGGTGTCCCATCCCGGTGGCGGGCGTGGTCCCTTATATGGACGTGGATCTGGATGACGAGGACAGCCTGGCAGACCGGCTCTGGGCAAAGGATACGGCCATGGACCGGAATGGAAGAAAGGCTTTTGCCAGGATCGCCGTGGTGCGGCTTCCCAGGATCTCCAATTTTACGGACTTCAATGCCCTGGAGCATCTTCCCGGCGTGGCCCTTTATTATGCAGACCGGCCGGAGGAGCTTTCAGCCGCAGACCTGGTGATCCTTCCAGGCACGAAAAATACCATGGGCGATCTGAAGTGGCTTAGGGAAACGGGGATGGAGGCGGCCATTTTAAGAAAATACGGAGAAGGCTGCTTCGTGTTCGGCGTCTGCGGCGGCTTCCAGATGCTGGGGATGCGGCTTTCGGATCCCTTCGGCATCGAGGAGGGCGGAACGCTCCGGGGGCTTGGGCTCCTTCCAGTGGAAACGGTGTTTTCCAGGGAGAAGACCAGGACCCGGGTGACGGGGAACGCCTGGGTGTTTGAGGAGTGGGGAGGAGCCAAAGCCTCTGGCTTCACGGGATATGAGATCCATATGGGAGAGACAAAAAGGGCCGGAGGAAGGCCGTGTACTGGCATCCGGAAAGAATCGGACCCGGCCGGAGCTGCCATAAAGGAGGACGGCTGCATCCAGGGCCGCGCGGCCGGAACCTACGTCCATGGCTTTTTTGATTCCCAGGAGATCCAGAGGGCCGTGTGGGAGCTACTGGCTGGAAAATATGGCATTTCCATGGATCAGCTCCCGGAAGCCGGAGAGTTTTCCATGGCTGCCCATAAGGAAGAGCAGTATAAAAAGCTGGCGGGGATCCTAAGGGAAAATCTGGATATGGACCGGATCTACGGGATCCTGGACCGCAGGCTGTGAGTGAGAAAAAAGGAGAAAGCTTATGGAATGGACAGAAACGCTCTGCAGGGAGACCGGGATCCGGTTCCTTACGACCCGGCCGTCGGAGATCGAGGCGGCCAGCTTTGCCATCATAAAAGAAGAGCTGGGGGAGGAGTTTTTAAAAACCTGCCCCAAAGACCAGCTTCCGGTGCTCTGCCGGGTGATCCACACCACGGCGGATTTTTCCTATAAGGAAAGCCTGTATTTTTCAGAGGACGCCGTATCAAAGGGCCGGGAGGCCCTGGCCTCCGGCATCCCCATCATCACCGACACCACCATGGCCGCCTCTGGGATCAATAAAACGGCTGCCGCTGACCACGGCGTCCAGGTCCGCTGTTTCATCGGGGACGAGGACGTGAAGGAGGCCGCCAGGGAGTCCGGGATCACCCGGTCGGCGGTCAGCGTGGACAAGGCCGCCAGGCTGTACCCGGACTGCATCTACGCCGTAGGGAACGCCCCCACGGCCCTGATGCGGCTGTATGAAAAGATCCGCACCGGAGAGATCCGCCCTCGTCTGGTGGTGGGGGTGCCGGTGGGCTTTGTAAACGTGGTGGAGGCCAAGGAGCTGATCCTCTCCGCAGGAGTGCCCTGTATCGTGGCAAGAGGAAGAAAGGGCGGCAGCAACGTGGCTGCCGCCATCTGCAACGCCCTTCTATACGACCGGAAGGTCTGAGACAAAAGAGCCGGGACAGAAAAAGTTCATAAAGTTTTCACAAAAAATATTAGCACTCAATATTGACGAGTGCTAATAGAAGCGGTATAACAGAACCAGTTCCAAAGGGAACCAGGGATCCAGATATAAATACCATTTAAGATAAGGAGCGATGATCTATGTTAATGCCCAGCATTTTTGGAGAAAACTTATTTGATGACTTTTTCACCCTTGAACGGCCCCAGAAGCAGTACGAAAAGGAAGTGTCCTGCGATCTGATGAAAACGGATATCCGGGAGTACGAGGGCGGCTTTGAGCTGGATATCAACCTGCCGGGATGCAAAAAGGAGGATATCCAGGCAGAATTAAAGGACGGCACCCTGACCATCACCGCCGTATCCAATAAAAATACGGAAGAGGCGGCAGGCAGATATATCCGCAGGGAACGGTTTGCCGGCTCTTGCAGCAGAAAGTTTTATGTGGGCGAGGAGATCACAAGAGAGGATATCCGGGCCAGGTTTGAGAACGGCGTCTTAAAGCTTCTGGTTCCCAAAAAGGAAGCAAAGAAGCCGGAGGAAGAGGAACGGAAATTCATCAGCATCGAGGGCTGATGAAAACAAACGGGAAAGAGGCAAAGAAGCCGTTAAGACTGGCGGCGTTCCATTGACTTCTTTCCCGGGTTATGATATTTTTGAAAGAGATCTGCGTCTTTTTTACACAGATTTTACAGACATTTTAGATTTTATAAAAAAGGAGTGATCGGCTGCATGGACGGCGGTTCAAACGGAGACGGACACAGGAAAAACAGAATAGGCTCCATGCGTTTTATGGAATAAAGAGGTATAGTCTGGGAGATGAACATGCTTGCAGGCTGTACCTTTTTGCGTTTAAGCAGGCCATGTTCCCATTCCGCGGCGGCGGATGTGACAGCGGGAAAAATTTACGTCCCCATGAAAGGAGAAAAATTACATAAAACCATGATCGGAGCAATCCTATTACAGATTCTTTTAATTTTTGGAAACGCAGTGTTTGCCAGTGCGGAGATCGCTGTGATCTCCATGAACGACGCGAAATTAAAGCGCATGACCCACGACGGAGATAAGCGGGCAAAGAAGCTCACGGCCCTGACGGAGCAGCCGGCCCGGTTCCTGGCCACGATCCAGGTGGCCATCACCCTGGCGGGACTCATGGGCGGCGCCTTTGCGGCAGAAAACTTTGCCGGGCCCCTGGTGGGCCTTCTCATGAGCCTTGGCGTTCCGGTGCCGGAAAACGTCCTTCATTCGGTATCCGTGGTACTCATCACCCTGGCGCTGACCTATTTCAGCCTTGTGTTCGGTGAACTGGTACCCAAGCGGATCGCCATGAAAAAGCCGGATTCCATGGCCCTGGGCATGTCCGGCATGCTGTTCGGCGTCTGGAAGCTCTGCAAGCCGGTGGTGTGGCTCTTAACCTTTTCCACCAACCAGATCTTAAGGCTCCTGGGCGTCGATCCGGAGGAAGAGGACGAGGTGGTGACCGAGGAGGAGATCCGCATGATGTTAGCCGAGGGCCGGGAGCAGGGGACCATCCGGCCGGAGGAAAGCCAGATGATCCAGAACGTGTTCGAGTTTGACGATACTCCGGCAGAGCAGGCCGGGACCCACAGAAAGGACGTGGTGTTCCTCCATATGGAGGACGAGGATGCGGTCTGGGACCAGACCATCCTGGAATCCCGGTTTACATACTTCCCTGTATGCCGGGAGAACCGGGACAACGTCATCGGGATCCTGGACACCAGGGATTATTTCCGTCTGAAGGACCGCTCCAGAGAGTCCTTAATGGAGCACGCCGTGGACCGGCCGTTTCTGGTGCCGGAGACCATGCGGGCCCATTCCCTGCTCTCTGCCATGAAAAAGGAGCGGAAGTATTTCGCCGTGCTTCTGGACGAATACGGCAGCGTCACCGGCATCGTGACCCTTCACGACCTGGTGGAGGAGCTGGTGGGCGACCTGGAAACAGAGGACGAAGAGGAACGGCCTGAGGAGATCCGGCAGATCTCAGAAAACTGCTGGCGGATCCAGGGCTCGGCTCCCCTGGACGAGGTAGAGGACGCCCTTAAGCTCGTCCTTCCCCGGGAGGATTACGATACCTTCAACGGGTATGTCTGGGGGCTGATTGACCGGATCCCGGCCGACGGTGAACATTTTGAGGTCCAGGTCCCCGGATTGAAAATACAGATAAAAAATGTAAAAAACCATATGGTGGACTGGGCCGTGGCGGAAAAGCTCCCTGCGGAGCCCGGGACGCCGGGGGACGGCCCTGCCGTTTCCCAGGATAAAACAGGAAAGGAATAAACGGTATGGATCTGTCATTTACTGGTTTTCTGGGAGAGCTTCTGGAAAACCCGGCGCTTCTTGTAACGACCCTGTTCACCCTGGGGGTGATCTTCGTAAACGGGTGGACCGATGCGCCCAACGCCATCGCCACCTGCGTGACCACCCGGTGCCTAAGCGCCAGAAACGCCATCATCATGAGCGCCTTCTTTAATTTCCTGGGCGTGTTCATCATGACCCAGATCAACAGCTCCGTGGCCTCCACCATCAGCAATATGGTGGACTTCGGAGACAGCACCCAGAATGCGCTGGTCGCCCTCTGCGCGGCCCTGCTCTCCATTGTCGTATACAGCGTGGGGGCGTCCATTTTCGGGATCCCCACCAGCGAGAGCCACAGCCTCATCGCCGGTCTTTCGGGAGCGGCCATCGCCATCCAGCACGGCACCGGAGGCATCAACGGGGCCGAGTGGGTCAAGGTCCTTTACGGCCTTGTGCTGAGCCTGGTGCTGGGCTTTGGCACCGGCTGGGTGGTATGTAAGATCATCTCCTTCATCTGCCGGGACATGGACCGGCGCAGGACCAACCGGTTCTTCGGCTTTGCCCAGATCGCCGGAGCCGCGGCCATGAGCTTCATGCATGGGGCCCAGGACGGCCAGAAATTCATCGGCGTCCTGTTTTTAGGGGCCGCCTTTGCCCATGGCCAGAATTCCGTAAGCGGCATGGAGATCCCGGTGTGGCTCATGCTCCTATGCAGCGTGGTCATGGCCCTGGGAACCAGCGTGGGCGGAGAAAAGATCATTAAATCCGTGGGCATGGACATGGTAAAGCTGGAGCGGTACCAGGGCTTTGCCGCCGACGTATCCGGCGCTCTCTGCCTTCTTTATTCCAGCCTGTTCGGGATCCCGGTGTCCACCACCCACACAAAGACCAGCGCCATCATGGGCGTGGGAGCGGTGAAGCGGATCTCGGCCATCAACTTTGGCGTCGTAAAGGATATGGTGCTCACCTGGATCTTCACCTTCCCAGGCTGCGGCCTCATCAGCTTTATTATGGCAAAAATATTCATGTACATCTTTTAAAGGAGAAAGCATATGTCGAAAAAACAGGACGATTTTTATTTTCAGAACTTTATTGAATGCGCCGGATATTCCTGTCAGGCCGCCCATCTTTTAAAGGAGATCCTGTCCGATTTTAGGCCGGAGGACACCAAGATGCGGCTGGACGAGCTTCATAAGATCGAGCATGAGGCCGACATGAAAAAGCATGAACTCAGTGACCGGCTCACCAAAGCCTTTATTACTCCCATCGAGCGGGAGGACATCGCGGCCTTAAGCGAGCAGATCGACGATCTCACCGATAAGATCGAGGAGGTGTTCATCCGCATTTATATCAACAATGTAAAGGCCATCCGGCCGGAGGCCTTAAAGATGCTGGAGCTGGTGATCCAGTGCTGCGAGGAGGTCTGCGGCCTCATGCGGGAGTTCGCCAACTTCCGCCGTTCTAAAGAGTTAAAGGACCGGATCATCCAGATCAATTCCCTGGAGGAGGAGGCAGACCGGCTGTATATTGCCAGCATGCACAGCCTTCATTCAGAGGAAAAGGATGTGCTGGCCGTCATCGCATGGAGGGAGATTTACAGCTATCTGGAAAAATGCGCCGATGCCTGCGAGCATGCCGCCGACGTGGTGGAGAGCGTGGTCATGAAAAATTCATAAAGGTTCCAGAAAGAACAGACAGGATCCTGTATCCGGGAGGAATGAAAAAACCTCTTGACATGCAGGATCTTTTCTTGTATAACTGTATTAAGTGAATAATACAACAATACAATAATACAAAAAGACAGCAGCCAGAAAAGAAGATAAGGAGTGAGGAAATGGAATGGAAGCTGACAGACGACAGGCCCATATGGTCTCAGCTGTCGGACCTGGTGGCGTCGCAGATCGCTGCCGGGGTGTACGGGCCGGGAGAGCGGCTCCCCTCGGTGCGGGAGCTGGCGGCAGAGGCGGGGGTGAACCCCAATACCATGCAGAGGGCCATGGCAGACCTGGAGAGCCGGGGGCTGGCTGTGGCCAACAGAACAGCGGGAAGGTGTGTGACAAACGATATGGAGACGATCAAAGCCCTGCGGACAGGACTTGTAAAGGAGCAGGTGGCATGGTTCCTGGAAAAAATGCGGGATCTGGGATACACCGGAGATGAGATCCGGGCCGTGCTGGAGGATGCGTTAAAGGAGGGAGAGGCGTAATGGGCGTTTTGCTGGAATGCAGCGGCCTCACAAAGCGTTTTGGAAAACGCGAGGCCTTAAAACAGGTGGATCTTTCGGTGGAAAGCGGGAAGATCGTTGGTCTTCTGGGCCCCAACGGCTCCGGAAAGACCACTCTTATTAAGCTGGCCAACGGGCTTTTGAGGCCCGACGGGGGCTCTATACGGATCGACGGGCAGGAGCCGGGAGTGTATACAAAATCCATCGTATCTTATCTGCCGGACCGGATGTACTTTGCTGACTGGATGCGGGTCTCCGATATGGTCCGCATGTTCCGGGATTTTTACACGGATTTCCGCCTGGAGACGGCGGAGGATATGCTGGAGCGTCTGGAGATCTCCGGCTCAGAGCGGATGAAGAGCCTGTCCAAGGGAACCAAGGAAAAGGTCCAGCTGGCCCTGGTCATGAGCCGGAAGGCGAAGCTGTATCTTTTAGACGAGCCCATCGGCGGCGTGGATCCGGCGGCCAGGGATTTTATCCTGAGGACCATTCTTACCAATTATTCTGAGGATGCGTCGGTGATCCTGTCTACCCATCTGATCGCCGATATCGAGAAGGTCCTGGACGAGGTGATCTTTTTAAAGGAAGGACAGGTGGTGCGCCAGGATCCGGTGGACCGTATCCGGGAGCAGGAGAAAAAATCCGTGGACGCCCTGTTCAGAGAGATCTTTGCAGTGCCCATGGGAGCAATGGACTGGGATACCCATGGAAGGGAAGGAGAGAGATAAAATGTTCCGGAAGCTTTTTAAATATGAATGGACGGCCATGATGCGCAGCCTGTTCCCTGTGTATGGGGCGGTGCTGGCGGTCACGGTCCTCAATGCGCTGATGTTTCATGTGATCGTTCCGGAAGCCGGACGGACAGAGCTCCTGGATTCTCCGTTCCTGGAGCTGATCCCCTGGTTTACCGGCGCCTTGTACGCCGCCGTGCTGGCGGCCCTGGGAGTGATGACCGTGCTTCCGGTGATCCAGCGGTTTTATAAGGGGCTTTTAAAGGAGGAGGGATATCTGATGTTCACCCTGCCGGTGGAGTCCTGGAAGATCGTCCTGGCCAAGGCTCTGGCCGCGGTGCTGTTGATCCATATCTCCCTGATAGTAGGGATTTTTTCCATCGGGATCCTGGCAGGTGAACTGACCTTCCTGAAAGCAGTGCCCAAATTCCTGGCGGAATGCTTTAAGCTCATCGGGGCCGGCTTTAAAGAGGATGCCGGGATGACGGTCCATGTGATCCTGTTCTTCCTGGAGGTTCTCCTGGCCATGATCGCAGCCTGGTTTGCCACGGTGTACCATTTTTACCTGGCCATGGCCCTGGGCCAGCTGGCAGGAAACCACAAGGTGGCCTTTTCCGTGCTGGCCTATGTGGGCATCAGCTCTGTCTTTTCTATTTTAATGACAGCGCTGCTCCAGATGTATCCGCTGTGGGAGCCGGTGCTGGAGAGCCTGGACATGACGGCGGGGGTCCATGTGACCGGCTGTGCATTCCTGCTCTGGCAGGTATTCCAGATCTTGACTGAGGCCCTGGGAACGGAGTATCTTCTGAAGCATCATCTGAACCTGGAGTAGGCGGCCAGGTCCCGGCTTAAGCCGGGACTGCCGTGAATACCAGAACGGACCGGGACTCCAGGGTGATCTGTGGAGAAGAGATGAGACAGGGCGGCTCATGGGAGGACGGCATATGGTCTTTGAGATACGTTCCTGCTGTATCGGCCTCCAGCTTCCATTTCAGAGATTTAGATACCATGGGAAGGAGAAAAGCCTGGGGCTCCCAGTATACGTTCACTGCCAGACAGACCAGATCGTCTGCCGTATCCGTCCGGTTCCTGCCGGAATACAGCACCGCCAGCACATGGGTGGAGCCGTCGGGAGGGATCACCTTTATATTCGGAAGGCCCAGGGAGCAGACGCCGGAGGGCTTCCGGATCACGTCGTGGGCCTTTCGGAACGCGATCATATGCTTTGTATAGGAAAAGTGGTCCCGGTTCTTTTCCAGAAAGCTCCAGTCCAGCCAGGAGATCTCGTTGTCCTGGCAATAGGCGTTATTATTTCCATACTGGGTATTTAAAAATTCATCACCGGCCAGGAACATGGGAGTACCGCGGCTCATAAGGAGCACGGTCACCGCGTTCCTGGCCAGTTTTTTTCTCAGCCCCAGAACAGCCTCGTCGCTGGTATCGCCTTCAGCTCCGCAGTTCCAGCTCCGGTTGTCGTCGCTGCCGTCCAGATTGCACCAGCCGTTGGCCTCGTTGTGCTTCTGGCTGTAAGAATACATGTCCCAGAGGGTGAAGCCGTCGTGACAGTTTAAAAAATTCACCGAGGCGTGGCTGCCTCTGGAGGCCGGATCGTAAAGGTCGGCAGAGCCGGTGATGCGGCAGGCAGCCGTCTGAGAAAGCTCCAGACCGCCTTTTAAGTAATCCCGCATATCGTCCCGGTACCGGCCGTTCCATTCGGCCCACCGGTTCCAGGAGGGGAAGCTTCCCACCTGGTAAAGTCCCCCGGCGTCCCAGGCTTCGGCAATGAGCTTGACATTTTTTAGTACCGGATCAAAGGCGAGCTGCTGTAAAAGCGGCGGGCTGCTCATGGGAGAGCCGTCCTGGTTCCTTCCCAGGATACTGGCCAGATCAAAGCGGAAGCCGTCCACATGATAGGCAGAAGCCCAGTACCGGAGGGCGCTTACGATCAGCTGCTGCACCACCGGATGGTTGCAGTTCATGGTATTCCCGCAGCCGCTGAAATTATAGTAATATCCGTCCGGCGTCAGCATATAGTATACGTTGTTGTCAAAGCCCTTGAAGGAAAAGCAGGGACCGTATTCATTTCCCTCGGCCGTATGGTTAAAGACCACATCCAGGAAGCACTCGATGCCGTTGTCGTGGAGGGCCCGGACCAGCGTTTTCAGCTCATTGCCCTCCCGGTTGTATTCCGGTTTCCCGGCGTAGCTGGTGTTGGGAGCAAAGAAGCTGACCGGGTTATAGCCCCAGTAATCCACCACCTGCTTCCCATCCACCATGCGGCTGTCCTTCATCTCGTCAAACTCAAAGATCGGCATCAGCTCCACAGCGGTGATCCCCAGGTCTTTCAGATAGGGGATCTTTTCCATGATCCCTGAAAAGGTGCCGGGACAGGAAACACCGGAGCTTTCATGTTTTGTGAACCCGCGCACATGCATCTCATAGATCACCAGATCCTCCATGGGGATCTGCGGAAAGGGCTCCGCGCCCCAGTCGAAGTTGTCCTGGACCACCCGGGCCTTATAAAACACGTCTTTTTTCTTCGGCACTCCCCAGACGCTCTGCCCGGTGACTGCCTTTGCGTAAATGTCCAGAAGGATGTTCTTTTTATCGAAAAGAAGGCCCTTTTCCTTGTCATAGGGGCCGTCCAGCCGGTATGCGTATTCAAAATCCTTGATATCCAGGCCGAATACGATCATGGAATACACGTCGCCGATGCGGTAGCGCTCCGGAAAGGGGATGGCCGCATAGGGCGTGTTTTCTGCCCGGTGGAACAGGAGAAGCTCACAGGAAACGGCTCCGGTGGAGTGGACAGTGAAATTGACGCCGCCGGGGATCGCCATGGCCCCGTTGAGTTCATAGAATCCGGGCCGGACCTGGAAGCCGGAGATCTCGTCCATGGGCTTCATATGGATCTGGCCGGAGGGACTGTTTAAAAAGATTGGATTCATAACAACCTCGCTTTTCCGATGGAATGTTGACATGTTTCTATGGAGCAGGAATCTTGTGATCATTATACATGGAAGGAGGAAGGGGCGCAAGGAGCAGAAAACGGCCCTGGCGTCGGATAGCCGTCAGAAACGGGAGGAATGAAAAGAGTTCATGAAAGTTTTATAAATAGGAGGGGAAAAATCTGGTACAATCTCTGTCAGGGAGGTGTGCGTATGACGTATACATTTTATGAGCTGCTGTGGCTGTTCTTCGCGTATTCCTTCGCAGGATGGATCCTGGAAACTGTGGCAGCGGCAGTGAAGAAAAGAACCTTTGTGAACCGGGGACTGGTAAACGGCCCCTTATGCGTGACCTATGGCGCGGCGGCAGCGGCCATGACCCTTTCCTGCCATGAGCTTTCGGGCTTCTGGCTTTTTGCGGGGATCGTGATCCTGGCGACCCTGACCCAGTGGATCGCCGGTCATGTGCTGGAGTGGCTGTACCACGAAAAATGGTGGGACTATTCCGGACTCCCGTGGAACCTGGACGGCTATATCTGTGTTCCTGCCTCCGCAGTCTGGGGCGTTCTGGGCGTTCTGGCGTTCAGATGGGGGAATCCCCTGTTGACGCGGCTGTTCGCCCTGCTGCCCGGAAGCCTTGGAAAGATCCTTTTATGGATCCTTTTGCTGGCCCTGGCGGCGGATATGCTGGCGACGGTGCTGATCCTTACGGGAAAGACCAGAAGGATCGAACAGTGGCAGTCGGTGGATTCTCTGTTCGCGTCCTTAAGCGTAAGGCTGGAGCTTCGGCTGTCCTCTCTGGTGAACCGGCGTCTGGAGCGGGCGTATCCCAGGGAGCGGACAGCTGGAGAGGAGAAGGAGCTTAAAACAGCCCGTGCAGAAGGCTTTGCCGCCGGGTGCAGCTTTTATAAGATCTTTCTTCTGTTTATCATCGGCTGTGTCCTGGGAGATCTGACGGAGACCGTATTCTGCCGGATCACGGCCGGTGTCTGGATGAGCCGCAGCAGTCTGGTCTGGGGACCCTTCAGCATCGTCTGGGGCCTGGCCATCGCCCTGGTGACGGTGCTCCTTTACCGGTACAAGGACTGCTCCGACCGGTTCCTGTTCCTCATGGGTACGGTCCTGGGAGGCGCTTACGAGTATCTGTGCAGTGTATTTACGGAAATGATGTTCGGTACGGTGTTCTGGGATTACAGTAAGATCCCCTTTAACCTGGGGGGCCGGATCAACCTTCTGTACTGCTTTTTCTGGGGCATTGCGGCCGTGGTGTGGTTTAAGGGACTGTATCCCGTATTTTCCAGATGGATCGAGAGGATCCCGGCAAAGGCCGGGAAGCCTCTGGTCTGGCTCCTGATCGTTTTCATGACCGTCAACATGGCCGTTTCCTTTATGGCCCTGTGGAGAAGCGATGAGAGGAGCCGGGGCGTGGTGGCAGAGGCCTCCTGGCAGCAGGTGATGGACGAGCGCTTCGGCGATGAGCGTCTGGCCCGGATCTACCCCAACGCCATCAAAGTAGAATAGAGGAGACGGTTTATTTCACCTCGCTCACCGGGATCCCCGGCGTGGCCAGAAGGGAATAGTTGGTATGGTATACCACGAAGCCCGGAGCCGCGCCGGGGACTTTTTTCAGATTTTTTCTCTGGATGTAGTCGATCTCCACCTTATCGTTTTCCCGGCCTCTGGAATAGTAGGCCGCCAGGGCTCCGGCCTCCTCGAACACCCGGTCCGGCAGCTCCTTTCCCTCTGTTTTTACGATCACATGGGAGCCTGGCATTCCCTTGGCGTGGAACCACCAGTCGCCGCCGTTTGCCGTCTTAAAGGTCAGCTCCTCGTTCTGGTAATTGTTCTTTCCCACATAGATGTGGAAGCCGTCCGAGGACAGGTAGTGGTAGGGGCGGCTGGTGATCTTCACCTTTTTGCCGCCGGAATAGTGCCGCCGGATGTAGCCGTATTCCGTCAGCTCCTCCTTGATCTGCACCAGGTCCTCCTCCAGCCGGGCAATGTCCATGGAGGTGCTGATGGACTCCAGGTGGTCGATCTCCGCCCGGGTCTGGGAAAGCTGCTCCGTCACGGCCTCGAAGGTCCGTTTCTGCTTGTTGTACTTATCAAAAAATTTCTGTGCGTTTTCCCGGGCCGTCAGGGTGGGATCCAGGGGAATGGTGATCTCTGTATTATCGTAATAATTTAAACATTTAAAACTTTTTTCGCCCCCTGCCAGGCCGTAGCCGTAGGTATTCAAAAGCTCGCCGTAGATCCGGAATTTTTCCCGCTTTTCCGTATCCTTTAACTGCTTCGTCTGAAGATCCAGCTTCCGGTAGCTGCGCTCTAAGGCGTTGGAGATGATCTTTCTCAGATCCGTGGATTTCTGGTGGATCCTGGATACTGCGTTTTTCTCGGCGTAATACCGTTCCAGCACCTGGCTTACGGAATCAAAGGCCGTTTTCTGGTACTGGCCGCCGTCCATCATGGTCAGAGGGATGGAAGAAAATTCCACGGGCTTTTCACCCTTATAAAAGATGCTGGGCGAAAAATTCCCTTTTCTCACATCGTCCATGACCCAGTTAAGGGCATGGTACAGGTGGGTCAGCTCACCTTCGGAAAATTCCTTGGCGGAAACGTCCCCGTCCAGGGAGGCCAGATGGCAGATCTCTGACGCCGCCACGGGGCTTAAGCCGGTAAGATCCATATAGAGGGCCTTGGACAGAGGCTGGGGCGTTCCCTGGATCAGAGGGATAAATTCCTCCTCCGTGATCTCCAGGGGATTTTTCTTTTCCCCGGAGTGTGGGATGAAATAGGTGCGTCCCGGCAGCACCTCCCGGACAGAGCTTACCTGGGCGGAGATATGCTTGATGCTGTCCAGGATCATGTCGTTTTCATCGCAGAAGATGATATTGCTGTGCTTTCCCATGAGCTCCACGATCAGATATTTCCGCCGCAGATCCCCCATTTCATCCAGATGCTCGATCTCAAACCGCACGATCCGCTCAAAGCCAGGCTGGGTCACGGAAAGGATCCGCCCGTTGGCGATGTGCTTGCGTAAGAGCATACAGAAATTGGGGGCCGTCATGGGGCTGGGCTTATTGGTTTCAGTGAAGTAGAGGAGAGGGAGGCTGGCGTTGGCTGAGATGAGCAGCCGGAAATTCTCCCGGTTCCCCTTTATGGTCAGCAGAAGCTCGTCCTTTTCCGGCTGGGCGATCTTTGCGATCCGGCCGGAGACGATCTTCTGGTTTAGATCATATACCAGATTTGCAATGGTGATTCCGTCAAATGCCATGGTGTGAAAATTCCTTTCTTAATATAGATTCGATCTGTTCCGTCAGTTCCATGACCGTATGGGTACGGCTCCTGGCACAGGCGTGGGCCGGCTGTTCACAGAGGAGGCATTTCCTTGGAGGCAGTCCCAGATCCTCCCGGGACAGCTTTTTTCCTCCGGCGTCCAGAACGTCGATGTCAAACAGCCGTCCCAGGCCGCCGCCGTCCTCAATGGCCGCCATGAGCGTTTTCAGCCGTACCGCACCGGCCGTCTCCACGGCCCACATGGCCTCCAGTCCCGTGGCCTGGATCACCTGCTCCCTGCGGACCACAGGAAGTCCCTGATCCGCCAGGGCGTCTTCGATCTTGGAGATCCCGGCGTCAAAGGCCTCGGGGACCAGGGGCAGGACCTTCACAGGTCCGGGGATATTTAAGGTAAAGGAGACCAGGGGACAGCGGCAGGAGACAAGGAGACTGTTCTGGAGGGCCGCCCGCTGCTCCCTGGCGTTTAGCATCTGGGGCAGCTCTGCGGGGATCCCTATGAGGGACTGGGCCTCTGCTCCCGGCGTCTGGCCGTGACGGCCGGCGGGGAGGTTCCGGACCTCGTGGAGCAGCTCCAGAAGATACCGCATATATTTTGTGAGATACAGGTCCTTCCGGTAGCAGGCAAAAAAATGCCGGGGATTTTCCACTCCCAGGATGGGGTAGGTATAATAGGGGGACTGGAGGGAATTTTCCGTATCCGCGTAGGCGTCGGGACAGGCCATGACCACAGGACTGGTGGCAACCACGTACTTTCCCACCTCAATGCTGATGGTCTCCAGGCCGATCTCCGGCTTCATATTCCTGGCGGCACAGAGGGCATCCAGAATGGTCCGGGCCGAATGGCCCTGACGGCTGCATATGAATACCTCATCCGCCGCCTCCCGGATGTCGATGGGAGTTCCCGGCCGGATCCGTTCCGCCAGGGCGCAGGCTTTATTGACCAGCAGCACCATATTTTCCTTCTGGATCAGATCGTAGACCAGCTCGTCGTATTTTGGAAAGGTGGTCAGAAGAGCGATGCCCACAGAGCCCTCCAGGACGCTTTCCTCCATGGTGGCCGAGCCCTGTTCGTGAAGCTCCAGCTCCACATGGGGGAAGCGGCTCTTGAACCGGGGATAGAGGTAGGGGAGCAGCTCCATGCCCCTCTGGACCGAAATCCCCAGGCGGATCTTTCCAAACTCCTCATTGCTCAGTTCCTCGACCTGCTTGGCCAGGTTGGTGGAGATGGTGCTGATCTGCTTGGCCGCCTTCACGTAAAGGGCTCCGGCGGGGGTCAGGGTGATGGGGTCCGTGCTCCGGTTGAAGATCGGCGCTCCCAGGTTGGCCTCGGCGGCCTTTATGATCTGGCTTAAGGAGGGCTGGGACACATACAGCTTTCTGGCTGCCCCTGTAAAGCTCCCCTCTTTTAAAACCGTCAGTACGTACTGCATATGTTTTTCGTTCATGGCAGACCTCCATCCTCGTTTGATTCCCTTATCATACCATAACAGAAGGGGAAATTCCACTGTGGATTGCCTTTATGGAAGGACCCCCCTGGCCTGGATCCCATTTGGGTACGTATACTGTCTTTTGTATACGGGAAATTTAACAAAATCTGAACAGAAGAGCCTCCGTTGTGTTAAGAAGTTAGCATAATTCATAAATTATCCCATAAGATAAACCTTATAATTGGTATAATTGTATATATATTAGACGGAATGCTTAGGGGATGGTATGATGTTTCCATAAAAATACAAAGAAGCTAAAGGGGGAAATCCTATGAATCTCGCATTTTTAGGTTTTGCAATGATCATTGTGTTCATGGCGCTGATCATGGCAAAGAAACTGAGTCCGTTCACATCCCTGATCCTGGTGCCGGTGGCATTCGGACTGCTGGCCGGATACGGCTGGGATACCCTGGGCTACGCCATGGACGGCATCAAGAGCGTGGCCTCTACCTTCGCAATGATGACCTTCGCGATCTTATACTTCGGCGTCATGCTGACAGCCGGGATGTTCGATCCCATGGTGGACCATGTGGTCGCCTGGTGCAAGGGGGATCCTTTGAAGGTACTGGTGGGAACGGCCGTCCTGGCGGCCTTCGTTTCCTTAGACGGCGACGGCACCACCACGGTCATGATCTGCTGTACGGCTATGATCCCCATTTATAACCGGTTAAAGATCAAAAAGATCTACCTGGCTACCCTCATCATCTTACAGAACTGTATCATGAACCTGATCCCCTGGGGCGGTCCCACAGCCCGGGTCATGTCGGTCATGAAGCTGGATGCCGGAGAGATCCTGGCCCCGCTGGTACCGGGAATGGTGCTTTCAGCCATTTATGTGGTGGGCGTATCCTATTACCTGGGCCTTAAGGAGAGAAAGCGGCTGGGCGTTGCAAACGCCGCGGCCTCAGAGGTACATAAGGTGGAGGTATCCCCGGAGGAGCAGGAGTGGAAGCGTCCGAAGCTGATCCTTTTTAACCTGGCTCTGACCGCCGCTGTCATCGTATCCCTTATCATGGGCCTGGCTTCCTCTGCCATCCTCTTCGGCGTGGGAACGGCCATCGCCCTGGTGGTGAACTATCCCGACCAGAAGGTCCAGAGAAAGGTTATCAGCTCCCTGGCTCCTGATATGATCAACGTGGTCATGATGGTCCTGGGCGCAGGCGTGCTCATGGGCATCTTAAACGGTCCCGAGGACGCGGGCATGTCAAACGCCATCGCCCAGTTCTTAGTGTCCGTGATCCCCGAATCCCTGGGTCGGTATTTTGCGGTGATCATCGCCGCCATCAGCGCGCCGGGCACCTACCTTTTAAACAACGACGCCTTCTACTACGGCGTTCTTCCGCCCCTGGCGGCAACGGCAGAGGCCTACGGGTTCACCAGCCTCCAGATCGGCTTTGCGGCCCTCATGGGACAGGCCTTCCATTTCTTAAGTCCGCTGGTACCCTTTATCTACCTGCTCATGGACCAGACCGAGATCACCCTGGCCCAGTACCAGGGCTATATCTTCAGATGGTGCGTGGGGATCTTTGTGATCTTCATGGCCATGGGGCTGGCCCTGGGATATCTTCCGGTTTTATAATACCTTTCCTTAACGGGACGCTGCGGTCTGCGGCGTCCTGTTCTGGCAGAAGGGCATAAGAAACGCCCTATATATCACATAAAGATATATATATTGGATAAAAAATACCGGAAATGGTATAGTGAGTATAGAAAAAATGACCGAATGAGAAGGAGGGGATCAGATGGAGATCTTAAAAACAGCCATGGCCGGGACCCTGGAGTCCAGCGATGCCCAGGTGACCGTGGAGCCGGGAGACAACGGCATCGAGCTGATGATCGAGAGCAGCGTGATCCATCAGTATGGGAGACAGATCCGCGCGGTGGCTCTGGAGACCTTAGAACGGCTGGATGTGAAAAACGCCAGGGTGACGATCTTTGACAAGGGTGCCCTGGACTGTACCTTAAAGGCCAGAGTGGAATGCGCCGTTTACCGCAGCAACGGCGTCAGTGAAAATCTTCCGTGGGGAGGTGTGATCCGGTAATGCATCCAAATAAAAAACGATTAAGACGTTCCATGATGTTTTTGAACTGCCAGAAGCCGGGCCTTATCAAGGACCCCTATATTTATAAGCCGGATTCCATCATGCTGGATCTGGAGGACGCGGTGGCGGAGAACCAGAAGGATGCGGCCAGGTATTCCCTGTTCCACGCCTTGCAGGAGATCGACTACCATGGCGTAGAACGGGTGGTGCGGATCAACGGCCTGGACACGCCTCACTGGAAGGAGGATATCCGGGTCTGCGTGGCCGGAGGGGCTGACACCATCCGGATCGCAAAGACCGAGACGGCCCAGGATGTGAGGACCGTGGAGGAGCATGTGCTGGCGGCTGAGCGGGAGTTTGGACGGCCCGAGGGCAGCACTCTTTTAATGGCGGCCCTGGAATCCTGCAAGGGCGTTTTAAATGCCCTGGAGGTGTGCCAGTCCTCAGACCGGCTCATCGGCATCGCCCTTTCCGGCGGCGACTACACAAAGGACCTTCAGACCACCATCACCGGCACCGGCGTGGAGCTCATGGGAGCCAGACAGCATATGATCATGGCGGCCCGGGCGGCAGGCGTCCAGTGCTGGGATACGGTGTTCACCAACCTGGACGACATGGAGGGCTTTGAAAAGGAGACCCGTATGATCAAGCTCATGGGCTTCGATGGAAAATCCCTGGTGAACCCCCGTCAGATCGCCGTGGTACATAAGGTGTTCACCCCTGCTGAAAAGGAGATCGTGTTTGCCGAAAAGGTGGTGCGGGAGATCGACGACAAGAAGGCAAAGGGCATCGGTGTATTTACCGTGGATGGAAAGATGATCGACATCGCCTTCTACGACGGAGCAAAGAGAACGCTGGCCATGGCCAAGGCGGCCGGCGTGTATAAGGGGGAGCTGTAATATGATCAATGCTGTTGGAAGAGAGATCCCCGGGGAGATCTTAAAAAAGACCGGCAAGGAACCCTTTCAGGGAGCCTATGCCTATGACAATCATGAATATAAAAAAGCGGCTCCCACCGTCCGCGCGCTCTGCGACCCGGGCCGGAGCAAAATGGTGGAAAATATCCGTGAGGCTCTGGTAAAATGCGGCATCCGGGACGGGATGACCCTTTCCTTCCATCACCATTTCCGTGAGGGAGATTATGTGGTCAACATGGTCATGGAGGAGATCCACAAAATGGGGATCAGGGACCTGACCATCTGCGCCAGCTCTCTGGGCAAGGCCAACGACCCCATCGTGCCCTACATCGAGGACGGCACCATCACCGGGATCCAGTCCTCCGGCGTCCGCGGAAAGATCGGAGAGGCCATCTCCACCGGGCGTTTAAGGGACCTGGCCATCATGCGCTCCCACGGCGGAAGGGTCCGCGCGGTGGAATCCGGCGAGGTCCATATCGACATCGCCTTCATCGGGGCCCCCACCTGCGATGAATACGGAAACATGCGGGCCAACGGCGGAAAGAGTGACTGCGGCGTATTATCCTACGCCATGGTGGATGCGGAATATGCCGACAAGGTGGTGGCCCTCACCGACTGCCTGGTCCCCTTCCCCAACGTTCCCGCCAGCATCTCCATGGTCCATGTGGACTATGTGTGCGTGGTGGACGAGATCGGAAATCCAGCAAAGATCGCCACTGGAGCGGCAAAGCCCACCACCGATGTGAGAAAGATCATGATGGCGGACTACTGCACCCAGTTTGTGATCCACACACCGTATTTTAAAGAGGGCTTTTCCTACCAGACCGGCGTGGGCGGAGCCTCCATCGCCTCCACCATTTCCCTGGGAAAGATCATGGAGGAGCGGGGGATCCACATGGGCCTGGGCCTGGGAGGCATCACCACCCCCATGTGTGAGCTTCTGGAAAAGGGCCTGATCAAAAAGATCGTGGATACCCAGGATTTCGATCTGGGAGCCATCGAGTCCATTAAGAGGAACCCGGACCACATTGAGATCTCCGCCTCGGAGTATGCCAACCCGTTCAATAAGGGAGCCTTCGTCAACAAGCTGGATTTCGTGATCCTGGCTTCCCTGGAGGTGGACGTGGACTTTAACTGCAACGTGGTGGTGGGCTCCGACGGCATGATCACAGGGGCCCAGGGCGGTCATCCGGATACGGCGGCCGGCGCAAAATGCACCATCGTCATCGCGCCGCTCCTGCAGGGACGGATCCCGGCCATCTGCACCCGTGTGACTACGGTGACGACTCCCGGCGAGACCGTGGACGTGGTCATCACCGATTACGGCATTGCCATCAACCCCAGACGGCAGGACCTGATCGAATGTATGAAGGACGTGGACCTTCCATTCTGCACCATTGAAGAGCTGCGGGATAAGGCCTACGCCATGGTGGGAGAACCGGATCCGGTGCAGTTTGATGACCGGATCGTGGGCGTCATCGAGGCCCGGGACGGCACCATCATCGACGTGGTCCGCCAGATCAAGGAATACGAGTTCTCATAACCCCTTTTCATAAATACAGATCCCGGCCAGGCCGGGAAAGGCAGACGGTCCGGAGGCACTGTCAGTTTCCGGGCCGTTTTGCCGCCTGAAATGCTAAGAAAGTGTGAAACTTTCATGGAAATATACAAAGAAAACGCAAAATAAGCTTCAAAGGAGAGAAAAAGTATGTCGGGTACCCTTGTAGGAATCCTTGGATTCGCCTGTATCGTCGCCATCGTGGTGACACTGTTCAAAAGTAAGACCCTGCCCAGCATTGCCTTCATCGTTTTTCCGATGATCCTGGCTCTTGTGCTGGTCCTGGGAAAATATTATACCTGGGAGGACATTGCATCCCTCATTAAGAGCGGCTTTTCCAGCACCGGTCCCACAGCGGCCCTGTTCGTGTTCAGTGTCCTGTATTTCGGTATCATGACCGACGCCGGGATGTTCGACGTGATCATCGGGAAGCTGATGCTTCTGGTGAAGGACAGCGTGGTGGGCGTCTGTATCATGACCTGCATCATCGCACTCATCGGCCATCTGGACGGCGGCGGCGCTTCCACCTTCTGTATCGTGGTCCCGGCCATGCTGCCAGTCTATAAAAGGATGCATATGCGTCCCACTACCATGCTGCGGATCGCGGTGCTTTCCATGGGCGTACTGAACCTGATGCCCTGGGCTGGTCCCACCATGCGGGCGGCCACAGTCCTGGGCATCGAGGCCGGAGCCTTATGGCGCACCATCATGCCGATCCAGGCCTGCGGGATCATCCTGGCTCTGGCCGTGGCCGTTGTCAACGGCATCATTGAAAAGAAGCGGGGAGCCGGATTAAACGGGCTCCTGGCCCAGACTGAGGGCCAGGCAGCAGTGAGCCCGGCAGAAGCAGCGGCAGCGGAAGCCGCCAGCGAGCTGGCCCGTCCCAGATTGTTCTTTTTTAACGTGTTCCTTACCATTGCGGTCATTGCCCTTCTGATCCTGGACATCTTCCCCAGCTACGTTCCCTTTATGATGGGCGTGGCCCTGGCGATCCTGGTAAATTATCCGGGGGCGAAAATGCAGAAGAAGATCATCAATCTCCACGCCGGTCCGGCCCTTATGATGTGCTCCACCCTCATGGGAGCAGCCGTTCTCATGGGCGTTCTTGTAAAGAACGTGGAGGGCACAGAAAGCGTCATCACCTGTATGTCCGGCCTGATCAGCGGCTTTTTACCGGCTGTGCTGGGACGCCACCTGCCGCTGGTGATCGGTATTTTAAGCGTGCCTCTGGCCCTGGCCTTCGATACGGACAGCTATTTCTACGGAATGCTTCCGGTAATGATCGGGATCGGAGAGGGTTTCGGCATCGCCGCCACTCCCATTGCCGTTGCCATGGTGGTGTGCAGAAACTGCGCCACCTTCATCAGCCCCATGGTTCCCGCCACCCTTCTGGGCGTTGGCCTGGCAGACGTGGACATCAAGGACCATATCAAGAACAGCTTTTTATGGGTATGGGGCTTCAGCTTTATCTGCATGATCGTTGCCGTCCTGTTCGGGATCATGCCCTTATAATTGAAAATCTTAGAAAGAAAAACGCCGTTTCCCTGCGGGCTGATCACAGCCCCGTGGGGGACGGCGTTTTTTGCGCTGTAAAAGTGCTACGTCAGCTTTGAGCATTTCTCCCGCAGTAAATACCGTTTTTCTATTATCATGCCAGAAGATGCGTATAGATGCAGAAAACAAAAAACTGATACTTTTACTGTATCACATTTTATTATTAAAAACAAAAAAAGAAATTGACAAAATCACAAATAAATAATAAAATTATTAAAAATAAACTGATTTTAATTTTGGGGCATTCTGGTGATATGTCAAGAGATATTTAAAAAGATTTTGATGGGTTTTTCCTAAAAAAGGGCGCACTTCACCATCGCTTAAAAATCAGTTCTTGAAAAATGAGCGTTATTAAGATTCCGTATTTAATTCGGCGTCCAGCTTTTCGCCGGTGTACAGTTGGTTCTTGACCAGCAATCCAAAAACAAGTCGTACAAATTTACGAGATGTAAGCGCGAGTGCTCTTTTGTGCTGATGTTTGGTTACCTCAGCATACTTTCTGGCATAAAAATCAGCGTATTTAGGGATGTGCTTCCTGACGCTGTTCGCCGCTTCGCCAAGATAGTAGCGAAGATAGGGATTTCCGGCTTTCGACATTTGGTTGTCTTCAGAAACGAAATCCCCGGAGTCCCCCTTGGGCCAGTAAAGCCCGGCATATTTGGCAAGGGCATCGGACGAATGAAACGCTGTTATATCGCCTATTTCTGATAGTATCCCGGATGCCCATACCGGACCTATTCCAGGTATGGATTGAAGGATAATCAAGGCGTTAGGGTTCATCCCATTGATGAATGGCCTGTTCAATCAGCTTAATTTCTTTCTGATAGGCATGGATGCAGTTAAACGAGCTTGCCAGTGAAACGTTCGGCGGTTCGTACATGCACTTGTCTAAGCGGTAGGAATCCCTGGCTGCCTTCCGCAGAAGTTCGGAAGTTTTGGATATGTCAGAGATACGGTTCCTGCTCTTTTATGCAAGGAAGGTAAGCAGCTCATCCTCCGGCATATCGATGATCTCCTGTGGGGACAGGAACTCCGTCAGGACTGTTGAGGACGCAGTACCGTAGAGATTGCCAAAGGGCCTGTCATCCCCTTTAAGGATCTGAAACTCACTGAGCTTCAGATAAAGATTAGAGACCATATAGGCTTCCCCCTCTCCCTGGCGATACACTCAGAAAGGTGCGTACGGTGCCTTGTAAGGCGTTTCATGGCTACAAATTGCCCGCCGCGCCAGGCTCCAGCTTTTTGGTATGGCCTACCCTGGCAAAGTCCGCAATGAGGTATGCATCTGCAGGATCGGTCTTTTCCATTCCGATATAGGACTTGCGGTAATTCGCAGTAGTCTTTGGGTTGACACAGAAGACATAAGGCTTTTAGGGCATGAGAACCTCGCTGGTCGACAGGAAGTTTGAAATATGCACGCTGTATACAGAAGTAGATTCCAGCACGATAAGAAGCGTATCCAGATTTTTATGCTTGTGCATACACTCCGCAATCATATTCACAAGCTTGTCGGCGCCCGGCTGATTATTGCCAAATGACGAAGAGAGGTATTTGTTTTCCTCAAAGTCCATGGCATAGACAGCGTTGGTCTTTGAACTTACATCAATACCAACAAACAAGGTGGACATATAGTTGATCTTTAACATGATATCACCTCCATTCCGATGTAGATTTTTGAAGCCTGAAGCAAAAGGTTTATCCTGTGCTGCATACGGTGACCGAAACCTCGCGCAATGAGCATAGTCAGCCTTTCTTGCTGGGGCTAACGGCTGGGGATGAAAATTCTGTGTCATCGGAATGTGCCACATGTGCCAGGCTGAATGCTTGAAAAGCAGTCTCGGACTAAGTCAGCTGAAAGGAGGGACAGCAGTGCCTTCGGACATCAGACTTTACCTGATATCATACCACAGGATCTACCTATATTGAAATGTAACTTATCAACTGTATAAATGGGAATTGGGATGAGGGGAATTCCTCTTAGATGTCTTTACCATTTATACACAAAAAAGAATACATCTGTAAGCTGTCTTTCTTGCTTACAAACTTATTATACGAGGAGGTAAAGTATGAAAAGAGTTATAAGAATAGCTATTGTTTGTATTGCAGCGAGTTGCACGATAAGCGCGATGGGGGCAATTCGTATCCCTAACACAGATATAGAAATTAATGAAATAGTTACATCATCTACACCACAGGCATTAATCAAAGCAGCAAATGCAGAAGGTACATGGAAAAAAGACGAGATTGGATGGTGGTGGGAGTACCCAGACGGGACTTTTGCAAAAAACACCTGGGAGTACATTGAAAATCATTGGTATTATTTTAATCATGATGGATATATGTATGTAGGATGGAGATATATCAATAACAATTGGTATTATTTGAATCCTGGTGATATTAGTGAACTTCCTTTTGGTGCAATGGCGACAGGATGGCAAAGTATTCATAGTGCCAATTATGGAAAAAGTTTTGATTATTATTTAGGGCCAGATGGGAATCTCCTTGATAGTCCATCTGAACGTTTTATTTCCTATGGACATGACTATACATTGGACGGAGATGTTAAGGAAATTAATACTATGGCTAGAGCAGAAGAAGTTGCTGATATATTAACAAATTTATATGGACTTAAGGGTGATTTGCGAACTAATAAAGTTGCATCTGATGTATTTAATATAGATGGCAATATTCCAGATGGAAAAACGTATTTAAATACTGGATTGTTTGTCCATAACGGTCATGGTGGACAGGGATGTGCCATTTTCCGTTCCCATACAGCACTTTCTGGACGGTTGACTGGAGTAGATGCGAATGATTATTCTTGCACCAAAATTGAAGGGAATGATATGAATAATTGTAAGATTGCTTTATTTTTCAGTTGCTCTACGGGGGTTCCAGGGACAGATGAAAATGGCAATCCAGGAAAAGGTGATTTGTTATCTATTTGCCAGGATGCGGGCGTTCTTGGAGTGTTTGGCTTTACAAATCCTGTTCTCCATGATTCAGATAATGTATTTGGACCGGCATTGGTTAGAGAACTGGGAAGAGGCGCGACTTTAACGGAGGCTGCTGTGGTTGCACAAGAGTCAGTGCCATTATATGATGCTTGTCGGAATTACAGAATCCTTGGTGGAGATACTAAATTTATTATTTCAAATGAGGATCAAAAAACAAATACTAGTATGGAATTTTTAGATGAAGATATGTATATGCTGTATGATTCTAAGTATGGCTATGATAGCTTTGTAAAAGTAATTGATGGAATAATGACATCCGATTATTATGTTACTAATGCAAGGGGGGATGTTATTTTTTCAAGAAATAAAATTATGAAAGATTCCGTGGATTCTATTGTCAGCAGTATAAATTCAATGGAAAACATAAAGAAATATTCTATAAATAAAGACTTCGAAGATGGATTTGATGTGTATGAAAAAATTGATGGAGAGACAAGGCTCTTAAGAATTGTTTATTCAGAAACAATTAATAATGATATTGTTACACTTGAAGCTTTTGTTACAGACTTACAGACAGGAGAAAGTATTCCGTACAGTAAGATTTTGGAAAGCTATTAATTTGAACAAAAGCGAGGAAACAGAAATGAAAAAAATAACCGCATGCTTATGTATTATTGCTGTTACGATGTTTTTTGGCTTTTTTCTGTTTTATCCATGGAGTGAGAAGGTTTATGAGGATGGAGGAACGACCATATATTCCAGCCTTACATATGAACTGATCATATGGAGAACCATCGGCGGGAAAGATGATATTGAGTTTTATCTATTCCCTGAAAACCTGAAAAACCATGTGGTGTAGGGACAGAAAGAAAAGAAAGTGCACCTGTAAGGGAGGGGGACATAGACTTGCGCATTTATCTTTATACATTCATTTTGACGTTTGTTTTTTCTTTTTTCCTGTTTTTTCCGTGGAATAAGAAAATTTACGAAGAGGAGAGGATGGTCACCTATTCCAGTCTTTCTTACAAGATCATAATATGGAAGGGGCGGGATGAGCGTAACAGGTTTGAATTTTATCCATTCCCGGAAAATCTGAAAAACAGCCTGGAGCTGCTGGCAGATCCATAGACAGCAGAAGGAACGCATTCTTATCTGATAAAATAGGGTTAATAAAGGAACAGCGATGGAAATGGATGGCTTTTAGTGGAGACTGGAGGCGGAAGATCAGACACACGGAAAGGAGAACGGTATGAGAGACAGGACAGAGAAGATGATCGGCGGAGTAAGCGTACTGCTGCTGTTATTTATGGTTACACGATGGAAACTTTTTGAATACGCTGCGCTGATCCTCTGGATCGTACATCTGGGCTCCTATTTACGCAGGGAACGGAAGGCCAATCTTGTGACCATCTGGTACGCAGTCCTCGGAGCGGCGCTTATTGGTCTGTTTATATGGGATATCCTATATTATAATAAAGTTCTTCAATGATCCATGAAGGGTGAAAGGCCTGAAGCAGGCTTTTCACCCTTACTTTTGTATAAATTCCGTTTGAGAAATGATTGTGAAGATTTCAAATTTGATAAACAGTATCTTGAAGGTAAGTATGGCGCAGATCCATATCTTAGAAGAAATTATAGATTTGGGAAAGGTTGACGCCTAAGAAAGCCGGAACAGAACCGTGGAGAAAAGCCTGCGCAGGAAAAACCAACGCAATTCATCGAGTATGAACACCTTTGCCAGTACGCCAAGGGGATTGACTGGAATATGCTGGACGAGATCGTGACCTTGCTGACAGAAACCGTATGCAGCGTCCGGAAGACCATCCGCATTGCCGGGGACGATTACCCCGCGGAGCTGGTGAAATCTAGGCTGATGAAACTGGACAGCACTCACATTGAGTTTGTCTTTGACCAATAAAGAACGGATGAAAGACATTACCGGCAGCATAGAACGAGGGATTGAAAAGTACAGCGTAAACAATACCATGCTAATCTATATGCAGAAGCCAAATGCTGCTTTGATGGCTGGCATCAACAGGTGGAGAGATCGGTTTGGACACAACGTAATGGAAGGCGGAAAAGGCATCAAAATTATTGCTCCCACGCCCTTCAAAAAGAAAATCGAAGAGGAAAAGCGTGACACCGATACGAACCTGCCGCAGCTCGCCTCCGACCTGTCGGGCAATGCACAGAATTATGAGGTCTTTATGGAGGCTCTGCGGCGTTCTGCACCGGTTCCCATTGAGATCATCCCCTATCCGTGACAGCTCAGACGGGTATTTCTCTTTGGATAAGCAGAAAATTGTTTTCCAATCGACGGGGGTGCTTTCAGTCAACCGTGGGAAAAATATTCCGCCAGTCATCGGCTTTTTCAGCGTTCACAAAAAAGGTAAAAACCATAATGTGTATATTCTCTTGATTATACGGATATATTATGATAAAATATGATTTATCATAGATTATCGTAAAATAGGAGGTGCATGATGGAATATATTACACGAGAACTGGAACGGAAGTTTCTAAAACTCAATGATTTTTTCAAGGTGATCCTTGTGACCGGTGCAAGACAGGTGGGAAAAACCACCATGCTGAAGCACTTAGCCGACAGCGGCAGAACCTATGTTACGATGGACAATGCGATGGCAAGAGAATTGGCGGAGAGCGACCCGGTGCTGTTCTTCCAGACCTATAAGCCGCCGATTCTCATTGATGAAGTACAGAAAGCCCCGGAGCTTTTTGAGCAGATCAAGGTGATTTGCGATGAAAGCGATGAAAAAGGCCTTATTTGGCTGACCGGTTCCCAACAGTACAAAATGATGGAGCGAGTGCGTGAAACACTTGCCGGAAGAATCGGGATACTGGAGCTGTATAGCCTTTCCGCAAGAGAAAAAGCCGGAATGGTCTTTGATACCGATTTGGATTTTTCACTTGCTACCCTGCAGGCAAGACAGCGTAAACTTCCCAAAAATGACGTGCTTCAAGTGTTCAATCACATTTGGGAGGGCGGTATGCCGCAGGTGCAGGGCGTGGATAACGAGCTGCGGCAGGAATATTTCAACTCGTATATTGACACTTATCTGATGCGGGACGTGGCTGAGGCTGGAGGTATTACAGATACTGTGCGGTTCCATAAGTTCCTTGTGGGGTGTGCTTCCCTTGTATCGGAACAGGTCAATTACGCAACGCTGGCTGAATCTGCCGATATTGCACCGAGTACCGCAAAGGAATGGCTGAAAGTGCTGGTAGGGCTTCACATCGTCTATCTGCTTGCACCGTATTTCAACAATGAATTGAAGCGGCTCAGCAAAACCCCGAAGCTGTATTTCTGCGATACCGGATTGTGTGCGTATCTCTCTATGTGGCTGACGCCGGATACGCTGCGTAATGGTGCTGCAAGCGGTCATTACTACGAGAACTATGTTGTGATGGAGCTTGTTAAGAATTATGCTTATGCAAAATCTAAAGTGAACCTCACCTATTTTCGGGACTCCAATGCCAAAGAGATCGATGTGTTTGTGGAAGAAAATAATGTCATTCATCCGTTGGAGATTAAAAAGAGTGCCTCACCTGACCGCCGTGAAGTCAAAAAATACAGCGTAATCGACAAGGCATCTTTGAACCGTGGAAATGGCGGAATTATTTGTATGTGCGAGGAGCCGATCCCGATTGATACAGATAACTGCTTTATCCCCAGCAATCTCATCTAAGGAACGGTATGAACGCAGAAATCGGTGAAAGTCGGCGATTCTGATAAATGGCAATATGAACAGTATCACATGATTTTTTCTGAAAATTTATACGAAATGGATCGCACTTTTCACCATACAATGCAAAAGGCTGCAAAGCACTCGGACAAACGGATGCGTTGCGGTCTTTATTTTATGATATTCTCCTGCTCAGGTCTGATGTTCTTCAGAAAATCTGAGTGTGGGACCTGCGGTCTGGCAAATCCTGCATTAATTTAAAGAAGGAAACGTTCCTCCCCAGGCGCAGATAGCGTTTTTCAGTCTTATATCCGATCGATTCATGAAATCCACGAATTCCCAAAAATGAAATAAAAAGCACAAAATACCGCAGAGATCCCCAGGAGAATGCCGTGCCACAGGCCGGACCGTTTCCATGCTTTCTCCTCCTCTGGGCTTAAGACCCCGGTTCCCCATTCGCCTTTAAACATACGCTGCCGCTTATGCCTTGAAACATACCAGCATAACCAGACCGCATACCCGGCCGCTGCCATCAAAAGGGTGATCAGGACAGCTCTGAGAAACGCTGTTATGGGGCAGATCACAGCCAGGAGGCCGGTGAAAAGGAGAAGAAGGATCGGGATATCTGCCGCAACGTATGCAAATTTCCCAAACAGGTCGCGGTACAGGACCTTTGCCTGCTGTGCCTGTTTTATATCTTTGTCATAGGCTTCCTGGGACAATCCCGCGGCCAGACACTTGACGGACAGGTATCCAATGAACAGGATCCAGAACAGATCCGCGACCCCATCAAAGGTCACTATTTTCAGAACGACAAACGCACAGCCAAGCAGAGATACAAGCAGGTTTTTCGGACTGACTAATTTCATGGAAGCACCTCCTCATAACTTCATATTCCGGTTTTGCTTAGGCGATGGTCTTATAAAGGTGAAGCGATCATTGGGGTTTTATCTGAAGAATACCATCCGAGAGCACCAGCTCGCCGGACTCAATGAGCGCATCCTCCTGATAAGCCCTTTTTTCAGCAATAAGAGAATCCTCCTGTACAGTAAGGACATAATCAAAATTCCCCCGGTCCGAAAGATCATAACCGGTGCCTTCCGCATAGTCATAGACCAGGATCTGGTCGTTGACGATTCCTGAGCCAATACTCAAGGTGGAGCAAAGCTCTGGTTTGCCGTCTCCGGTGAGATCACAGAAATAAACGCTCCAGATGGGCATTCCATTATAGAGAGGGGTAATTTCGCTTCCCTTCACAGCTTCCAGCTGCTCTGCGCTCCAGCGAAAGGTGGTTTCTGGAAATTCCTCCAGATCATACTCTCTGACATCATCCCAGACCATTTCGTCTCCATGGAGACAGTCAAACCATTTGACTGGCCGGCCCGGCTCTGGAGCTTTGCTGCTTTCAGATGCGGATATTTCTTCATGGCTTATCACCACCTCCCCGTCCTCATCCAGACGGTAGATCTGGAACACGATCCCGATTTCCGGAACTTCTCCTTTTTTAAAGGAATCCGGATTAAAGAGGACACGGATCCCATCGCCGGGAGCCAGACCTTCGGGGATGGATACGCTGTCATAGCCGGTCAGGTCAAGGATCAGGGTCTCTGCCTCCAGCACGCCCCTGGGGGCATGGGAGTCTCCGGCCTTTATGGACCGGACCGTGATGGACGTTTCATCTGCGGAAATCACCTCAGCGTTCATATAAGAGTCCCTGACCTCGCAGGCGGTGAGAAAAACAGCCAGGAAAAGCGGCAGCAGGTATATTGAGATCGTAAATCGGTCATTTCTTCCTTTCATAGAGTTCCACCTCCTGTTTATCTTAAAGGCGTCTGGCTAAAAGAAACGGTAATACAAAAGACCCGGTCATATCCATAGCCTTCTGCCCTGGACGGGTCGTGGAAAAAGTCCAGGTCCAGGGTCTCTATGGTGCCTCCGGAATCCAGGATCTGGAGGATCACAGGAATCTCTTCTTCCGGGATAATATCCGCAGGCTGCTCCAGCTGTCTGGTAACACAGGCGGACGGGGCGGAGGACTCTTCGGCGCTTTCAAACGGCTCCCATTGGCTCACGCTGTTTTTTTCATTAATCTGTATGCCGGTCCGGATCCCATCGGGGATATTTTCAAATCCGAGAAACAAGAGCCCCTGGCTGCCGGACAGGGGAGTGCTGTTGGATGTGAACCGGTCCCATTGTCCGTTTTTCAGCTCATACGTGGTGACCGTAACCTGCCGGATGGTCTCATTCACGGTGAAGTCAAATAAACGGGACGAACCTACGGGAGCCAGCAGGTCTGCCAGCGCTTTTTCCTTGTGGGAAAGCTCGGCTTTTGTGAGTTTCATGGATCCTGCCGTCTCCTGTTTCCCGCAGGCGGAAAGAAGGACCGCCGACAGTATGAGGAGAGAAATGGTCATGATATGGAATATACGTTTTTTAAGCTTCATAGGCCCCTCCTTTTCTGTTTTCGTTTCGTGTCTGGTATCTTCTTGTTTCCAGTGAGATCAAGCGGACCTCAGAGCGGTTTTTCAAGGATTTCTTTGATTTCATTATACCAGAAGGGCAAAAGAAAAGTCTGACATTTTTCTTACACCTGTTTTAATTTTCTTCTGTTTCTGCTATAATCCGTAGAAAACAGCCGCAGGAGGTGGAAGAGAGCATGAAATTCATAAAAAAATCTCCAGTGACCCTGGAGCTGGAGAAAATCGAAAAGGAAGAGAAACGGCTGGAGCAAAGGGCTTTGTCCCGTACAGAGCCCGGCTGGAAGGAGGCGCTGACGGCCAGGATCCCTCCAAAGATGTCGGAAAACCTTCAGAAGGCGTTCTGCATGGCCTTCCGGACGATTTTTGAAAAGGGGAATCCTCTGATCGAAAAGACCTACCGGAGGGACGAACTGGAAAAGGATTTTAAGGTCCGGGATTTTTCCCTGGATTTAAAGGAAAGCCGGAAGGAGTACAAAAAGCTCCGGACCGAGGCTGCCAGAAGGAATTTGAAAAACCAGGCTGTCAGCGCGGCGGAGGGCCTGGGGCTGGGGCTTTTAGGCGTGGGCCTGCCGGACATCGCCATATTTACGGCCATGCTTTTAAGGGGTGTTTATGAGACGGCGCTGTATTTTGGATTTTCCTATGATACGCCGGAGGAACGGTTTTTTATCTTATGTCTCCTGGAGGCTTCTGTCAGCCGGGGGGAGCAGTGGGCCGAGAACAACGCACGGGTGGACAGGCTGATCTATACGCTGGTTCAGAAGAAAGAACTGACCGTATCCGAAGAGGATCTGGAGGCACAGATCCAGGCGGCGGGAAACGCCTTTGCCATAGACATGCTGGCCGCCAAATTTATCCAGGGCCTTCCGGTGGTGGGAGCCTTCGGCGGCCTTTCCAATCCGGTCTGCTGGAAGCAGGTCATGACCTATGTGCAGTTAAAATATAGGAAGCGGTATCTCATGGGCAAAACTGGTTGACTACCTTTTCCATTTGCCTTATAATGATTTTATCTATGTGAAAGCGAGGCATGGTTGAAAATGATAAAAAGCATGACCGGTTTCGGCCGGTGCGAGGCTGTGACGGATGAATGTAAGATATCTGTTGAGATCAAGGCAGTGAACCACCGCTATCTGGACCTGAGCATCAAAATGCCCAAGAAATTCAACTATTTCGAGGCGGCGATGCGGACCCTCTTAAAGGATTATATCCAGAGGGGCAAGGTCGATGTGTTTATTACCTACGAGGATTATACGGAGGACCAGGTTTCCTTAAAATATAACAGCACACTGGCCGCCGAATATATGAAAAACTTTGAAAAGATGGCAGAGCAGTTCGGTCTGGAGGACGATGTGACCGTTTCCATGCTCTCCCGGTGCCCGGAGGTCCTTACCATGGAGCAGGTGCCGGAGGACGAGGAGCACATGTGGGCCATGCTTCAGGAGGTCCTGAAGGGAGCCGCTGAAAACTTTGTGGAGACAAGGCTCAGAGAGGGAGAGAACCTGAAGAACGACCTGATCGGAAAGCTGGACCATATGCTGTCTATGGTGGACTTTATCGAGGAGCGTTCCCCGAAGATCCTGGAGGAATACCGGCAGCGGCTGGGAGACAAGGTACGGGAGCTTCTCCAGAACTCCACCATCGACGAGTCCAGGATCCTCACAGAGGTGACGGTCTTTGCCGATAAGATCTGTGTGGACGAGGAGACGGTCCGCTTAAGGAGCCATATCGAGGGAATGAAGAAGGAGCTTCTGGCCGGCGGCAGCGTGGGGAGGAAGCTGGATTTTATTGCCCAGGAGATGAACCGGGAATCCAATACGATCCTGTCCAAATCCAATGATCTGGAGATCTCAGACCAGGGGATCCTTTTAAAGACAGAGATCGAAAAAGTAAGAGAGCAGATTCAGAACATTGAATAATACTGGAGTGATGACTATGAAACGACAAGGGATGCTGGCCGTTGTCTCGGGCTTTTCCGGGGCAGGCAAGGGAACGGTCATGAAGGCGCTGTTGGAGAAATACGATAATTATGCGCTTTCCATTTCTGCCACCACGAGAGCTCCCCGTCCCGGAGAGCAGGACGGACGGGAATATTTCTTTATGACCGACGGGCAGTTTGAGGAGCTGATCCAGAACGACCGCCTCATCGAGCACGCCCGGTATGTGAACCATTATTACGGGACTCCCAGATCCTATGTGGAATCCAAAATGGCCGAGGGGAAGGACGTGATCCTTGAGATCGAGATCCAGGGTGCGCTGAATGTGAAAAGGCAGTACCCGGACGCCATCCTGATCTTCGTGGTGCCGCCCACAGCCGCAGAGCTGAAGCGGAGGCTGGTGAGCCGCGGAACAGAGACGGAGGAAGTGATCGCCAGCCGTTTAAAACGGGCTCTGGAGGAATCCGAGGAAATGGAGTCCTATGATTACATCCTGGTGAACGACACCGTGGACCAGTGCGTGGAGGAGCTCCACCATCTGATCCAGTCCCAGCACTTAAAGGCCGGAAACAGCAGAACGCTGATGGACCGGATAAAAACAGAGCTGCATGAACTGGCGGAAAGCCTCTGATCCATGGCGGATCCGGGCCTCAGCCGGTAATATATAGAAGCAGGGAGCAGCTGCCGGAGGAAAAGGCGGCTGTTAAAGAACGCAGAACGCGAAAGGAGACCTTTTATGTTACATCCATCTTATACAGACCTGATCGAGGCAGTAAACAGCGGCGTGGAGCCGGGTGAGCAGCCGGTGGTCCAGAGCCGTTATTCCATCGTGATCGCGGCAGCCAAGCGCGCCAGACAGCTGATCGCCGGAGCCGATCCCTTAGTGGCCGGAGCAGCGAGAAAGAAGCCGCTTTCCACAGCCGTACAGGAATTATACGAGCAGAAGGTGACGATCCTTCCCGAAGAGGAGGAGCTGCCGGAGGAGGCTTCTCTGACAGAGAACGATGAAGCAGAGTGCGGTGCCAAAGACGCCGCAGAAGAGGCTGAAAAGGAAGAATAAGAGGAACAAAGGGGGGAGAACAGCTCTAGGGATTTACTGCTGGCTTCCCCTTTTTTTCAAAAGAAAGGAAAAACTGGAATGAATCTGCTTTTCATATCACTGGGCTGTGATAAAAACCTGGTGGATACGGAAAAAATGCTCGGGATCCTGGGCGGAGAGGGATACAGCTTTGTGGACGATGAATCGGATGCCGATGTGATCGTCGTCAACACATGCTGCTTCATCGGGGATGCCAAGGAAGAGAGCGTCAACACCATCCTGGAGATGGCAGAGCTTAAAAAGAGCGGCCGTCTGAAGGCCCTGATCGTCACCGGATGCCTGGCGGAGCGGTATAAAAACGAGATTACCGAGGAGATCCCGGAGGTGGATGCCGTTTTAGGCACCACATCCTATGAGGAGATCGCCGGAGCCATAAGAGAGGCTTTAAAGGGTGAAAAAACACTGGTATTTAAGGACATCGACGCACCGGTGGGCAAGGAAACGAAGCGGCTGGTGACCACCGGCGGCCACTACGCATTTTTAAAGATCGCTGAGGGCTGCGATAAGCGGTGCACCTACTGCATCATTCCTTATTTAAGGGGAAGATACAGGAGCGTTCCCATAGAGCAGCTGGAAAAGGAGGCCAGGGAGCTGGCGGACCAGGGGGTAAAGGAACTGATCCTGGTGGCCCAGGAGACCACCCTTTACGGAAAGGACCTGTACGGGGAAAAGAAGCTTCCGGAGCTTTTAAGGCGGCTTTCTTCGATTCCGGGGATCCAGTGGATCCGTCTCCAGTACTGTTATCCCGAGGAGATCACCGACGAGCTGATCGAGACCATAAAGAATGAAGAGAAGGTCTGCCACTATCTGGATATTCCTATCCAGCACGCCAGTGACGCCATTCTTAAGCGCATGGGACGGCGGACCAGCAATAAGGAGATCCGGGAGCTGGTGGCAAAGCTCCGCCGGGAGATCCCGGATATCGCTCTGCGAACCACCTTTATTTCCGGCTTCCCGGGGGAGACGGAGGAGGACCATGAGACCCTCATGGAGTTTGTGGACGATATGGAGTTTGACCGCCTGGGCGTCTTCGCTTACTCTCCGGAGGAGGATACCCCGGCCTATTCCTTTAAGGACCAGGTACCCGATGAGGTGAAGGAGGACCGGAGGGCGGAGATCATGGAGCTTCAGCAGGACATTGCTTTTGAAAAGTCCGAGTCCATGAAGGGAAACGTTCTGGAAGTGATGATCGAGGGAAAGGTGGCCGACGAAAACGCCTATGTGGGCCGCACCTATATGGACAGCCCAGGCGTGGACGGGCTGATCTTTGTGAACACAGGGCTTTCCCTGATGTCCGGGGACTTTGTACGGGTCCGGGTCACAGGCGCTCTGGAATACGATCTGATTGGGGAGGTTGAAGATGAATTTACCGAATAAACTGACGATCCTGCGGGTGATCATGATCCCGTTCTTTGTGCTGGCCCTTTTATATAACGGCGGCGAAAACCAGACCCTGCGGTACGTGGCCGCGGCGATCTTCATCATTGCCAGCTTAACCGATATGCTGGACGGAAAGATCGCAAGGAAATACAATCTGGTGACCAACTTTGGAAAATTTATGGACCCTCTGGCCGATAAGCTGCTGGTATGCTCGGCCTTGATCTGCCTGGTGGAGCTTAAGGAGCTCCCGGCCTGGATGGTCATTGTGATCATCAGCCGGGAATTCATCATCAGCGGCTTCCGTCTGGTGGCCTCCGACAACGGGGTGGTCATTGCCGCCAGCTACTGGGGAAAGTTTAAGACCACCTTCCAGATGATCGCAGTGGTCCTTCTGATCGTTGGGATCCCGGCCCTGTCCATGGTGACAACGGCTGTGGTATGGATCGCCCTGATCCTGACTGTGATCTCTCTGGTGGATTATATTGCGAAAAACGTGAATGTTCTGAAAGAAGGGAAAATGTAATGATCAGAACAGAAAAGGGCTATGGACAGATCTTTAAGATCTATGGAGTCAGCGAGACCGAAGTAAAAGACGCCTTAAAGGAGATCCTGAACCAGGGAAGCACCGTCCCGGTCTATACAAGACGGCGGGGCAAGGAGGTCCATGTGCTGGCAGAAACGGCGGAGACTGATGAAGAACGGGCAAAGGAGCTTCTAAGGCCCGTATCCCGTTCCATAAAAAAAGCCCTGGGAGATATGTACTATACCACCAGGGAAAACGAGACCATGGAGGAAGCCGTGGTCCGTCTCCTGGTGAAAAACAAGCTGACAGTGACCACGGTGGAATCCTGCACCGGCGGTATGATTGCGTCGAAGATCGTCAATGTGGCCGGAGCCTCCGAGGTCTTTAACCAGGGCTTCGTCACCTACTCCAATAAGGCCAAGCGGAAAATGGTGGGAGTGGGAAAAAATACGCTGAAAAAATACGGGGCTGTAAGTGAGCCCACGGCCAGGGAAATGGCGGCCGGAGGAGCAGAGGAGGCCGATGCGGAGGCCGCTGTGGCAGTGACCGGGATCGCAGGCCCAGACGGCGGCACCGATGAAAAGCCCGTGGGCCTGGTCTATATTGCCTGCTGTCTGAACGGCGACGTGACGGTGGAGGAGTGCCATTTCCACGGCTCCAGAACAGAAATACGGGAACAGTCAGCCATGGAGGCCCTGGATCTTCTGCGGCGCTGTATCCTGAAATACTGCGGCTAGGATGCGGTTTTATGAACGGCTGTATGTGGGGGATGAGGCGAAGAAACGGCGGTATTCCATCATCCAGGCAGTGAGAGAAGGGAAAAAAACAGGATACTGGATCCTGACCCTTCCCTCCAATGGGAAAAACCTTCTGGACCTTTATCCCGCCATGGCCCTGGCACAGCCATATTATAAGGAAAAAGATATGCTGATCCTGGGGATCGCCGCCGACCACGACGATGCGGTCCGGCTTTCTGCCAGGATCGTCAACCAGGTATACCAGAAGACCGGAGGCTTTGACGTTGCCGGTTTTCTCCTGGGAAATCTGAAAGAGTAGGGGAGTCTGGAATGCTCCATGTGTTATTGTTCATACTGAAGATCCTGGGGATCATCCTGCTTGCAGTCCTGGGGCTGATCCTGGCGGGTGTCCTCCTGGCCCTCTTTGTTCCGGTGCGGTACCGGGCGGATGGAAGCTTTTATAAGATCTCCAGAGGCGAGGCCTGTATTTCCTGGCTGTTCCGTACCTTCCGGGTCACGGCCTCCTGGGAGGAGAAGCTGGTGGTGACGGTGAAGATCTTATGGCTCCAGCCGTTCCAGGAGACCCTCTGGGAAAGGGAGCCGGAGACGGAGGATACGGGAAATGAGGATCCCTGGGCAGGGATGGACGACTGCTTTCCGCCATACGGGCCGGAGGGGGAGATGTCTGGGGCCGGCGGTTCCCAGGAGGATCCGGTCATCGGTCCGGGGGCCGGACAGGAGGAAGCCGGCATACCTGTGGACCAGGAGCCGGAAATGGTCCATATGGCCGAGCTTCTGGGAGCAGGGGAGGAGAGTCCCGATCGTCTGCCGCAGCAGACCGGGATGGAGGAAGCAGAAAAACGCCCGTCCCGCCTGGAACGGTTAAAAAACGCGGCAGCGCGTATGAGAGAGCGGTTCCACTCTGCAAAGATGAAATACCGGAAGCTTAAGAGGACCCTCGCGGATGAGGAAAACAAAAAGACCTTCCGGCTGGTACGGCGGCAGATCGTCCGGCTGATCCGCCATCTGCTTCCACAGACCCTTAAGGGAACCCTGCGGTTCGGGTTTGAGGATCCCAGCTATACGGGCCAGGTACTGGCGGCGGTCAGTCCCTTTTACGGCGTTTACGCCAGAAGCTTCACGCTGATCCCGGAATTTGAGGAAAAGATCCTGGAGGGAGAAGTCCATATCCGGGGGCGGATCCGCGCAGCCACAGTCCTGTGGACCGCCGGCCGTGTATTCTTAAACAAAAATTTCCGCAGGCTGCTGCGGGGAAGAGGCAGGAGAAAGGAGTAAGAAATGGCAGAAAATCAGTTTCCTTCAACGGTGGACGCGCTTTTGAAGGGTATGGATAATTTTATTACGACAAAGACCGTGGTGGGAGAGCCGTTAAAGGTGGAGGATGCCGTCATCATACCCTTGATGGACGTGTCCTGCGGCATGGGAGCCGGCTCCTATGTCCAGAATTCCAAAGCCAATACCGGCGGCGGCATGGGAGCCAGGATGTCCCCCAGCGCCATCCTGGTGATCCAGAACGGAATGACCCGGCTTGTGAACATCCGGCACCAGGACGCCATGACAAAGGCTCTGGATATGGTGCCGGATCTGGTAAACCGCTTTGTGGGCGGAAAGGATATTTCCCCGGAGGCCATGGAAAAGGCGGAGGATATGAAAGCGGGTTATGAAGCGGAGGCAAAAGAAGAAAAATAGGAAGTCCGGCTGCATATGATGTACCAGAACGTCTTTTCCAATGGAGGCTGGTATGAAACGATTGTGCGGCCTTATGATCTTCTGCACCGGCGTCGGCATGACCTGGGTACTGATCCTCCCCAAATCCTTTGTGATGGTGGTCATTGCCATTTCGCTTCTGATCCTGGGTTATAATCTGTTCTGTTGTTCATAAGACGGAACGGATCTGTAAGAAAGGAAAGAAAACGTTGAGTGAACAGTCTGGAATCAGAAAAAAATTAAAAGAAAAGTGGAAAGAGGCGGCCCAGGCGGTGTTTCCCATCATCGGCATCGTCCTGCTCCTCTGCTTTACCATTGCGCCCATTTCTCCCAGCGTCCTCCTGTGCTTTCTCATGGGAGCAGTGCTGATCCTGGTGGGCATGATGTTCTTTACCCTGGGCGCGGAAATGTCTATGACGCCCATGGGCGAGCGCATTGGCACCTGCCTGACCAGGAGCCGGAACCTGCCGGTGATCGTGGCAGTGGCATTCCTTCTGGGGTTTATCGTCACCATTTCAGAACCGGATCTCCAGGTTCTGGCGGGCCAGGTGCCGGGCGGTGCCCAATATGACGCTGATCCTGTCGGTGGCCTGCGGGGTTGGGGCCTTTCTGGTGATCGCCCTCCTGCGTATGCTGTTTTCCATGGCCCTTCCGCCGCTCCTGGTGGTCTGCTACGCCGTGGTATTTGTCCTGGCGGCCTTTGTGCCAAAGGATTTTTTAAGCGTGGCCTTTGATTCCGGCGGCGTTACCACCGGTCCCATGACCGTGCCGTTCATCATGGCCCTGGGCGTGGGCGTATCGGCCATCCGAAGCGACCGCCATGCGGCCGACGACAGCTTCGGCCTGGTGGCCCTGTGCTCGGTGGGGCCGATCCTGGCCGTGATGATCCTGGGCATGATCTACAATCCCCAGAATGCCGCCTACACAGCGCCGGTGATCCAGGAGTTTGGCGATTCCAGGGAAATGGGACTCATGTTCCTTCTGAACTTCCCTTTATATATGAAGGAGATCGCCATGGCCCTTCTCCCCATCTTCCTGTTTTTCATGATTTTTCAGATATTCCTGTTAAAACTGGCGAAACGGAAGGTGAAAAAGATCCTGGTGGGCTTTGTTTATACCTACCTGGGATTGGTACTGTTCCTTACCGGTGCCAACGCGGGCTTCATGCCGGCGGGAAATTATCTGGGCCAGGTTCTGGCCGGTTTCCGTTTTACATGGATCCTGGTGCCCATCGCCATGGTCATCGGATATTTCATCGTCAAGGCAGAGCCGGCCGTATACGTTTTAAATAAGCAGGTGGAGGAGATCACCGACGGGGCCATCTCGGCCGGAGCCATGGGCGCCGGGCTTTCTGTGGGCGTGGCCGTGTCCCTGGGACTGGCCATGATCCGCGTGATCACAGGAATCTCCATTCTCTGGTTTTTGATCCCGGGCTATGCGGTGGCCCTTGGAATTTCCTTCTTTGTTCCAAAAATCTACACGGCCATTGCCTTTGACTCCGGCGGCGTGGCATCGGGACCCATGACGGCGGCCTTCCTGCTGCCCCTGGCCCAGGGAGCCTGTACGGCGTTGGGAGGAAATATCGTAACGGATGCCTTCGGCGTTGTGGCCATGGTTGCCATGACGCCCCTGATCACCATTCAGATCATGGGGCTCTATGCAAGGATCACAGAACGGAAGCAGAGGAAGGCTTCTGCCGGAACTGGCGTCCTGGCTTTTGACGGCATCGATGACAATGCGGTCATCGAGCTGTAACTGGGAAACAGAGGGCTTTGGAGGTCCATGCAGGATAAAGTCTGGATTTTAAAGAATATGAGGTTTATATGAGCGGATTATATATGATGGCGACCATCAGTGACCGGAACCAGGCCCGGCGTTTCCTGGATTTTTACCGGGAGTATGGTCTTTCGGTGACTCTCCTTACATACGGCCGGGGAACGGCGGCTTCGGAGATCCTGGATGCCTTTGGCCTGGAGGCGGCGGAGAAGGCGGTGATCTTTTCTGTTGTCACAGGGGAAGGGTGGAAGCGGTTAAAGACCGGGCTGGAACGCCAGATCAAGATCGATATACCGGGAAGCGGGATCGCGTTCATCGTTCCCGTCAGCAGCATCGGAGGAAAGAAGCAGTTTGAGTTTCTCACGGACGGCCGTGGGTTCGTAAAGGGGGAGGAGAGCACGTTGAAGGATACAAAGTATGAGCTTTTGGTGGTGATCGCCAACCAGGGCTACACGGAGCTTGTAATGGATGCTGCCAGAACGGCCCATGCGCCGGGCGGGACCGTGATCCACGCCAAGGGGACCGGGGCGGAAAAGGTTGAGAAGTTTTTCGGAGTCTCCCTGGCAAAGGAAAAAGAGGTGATCTTTATGGTGACCAGGAAGGAAGGAAAAAATGCCATCATGACGAGCATCATGGAAAAAGCCGGGCTGGAGACCAAGGCCAGGGCCATCGTATTCTCCCTTCCTGTGACCGAGACGGCGGGCATGCGTCTGATCGAGGAGGATCAGGAACCGTAAAGAGGCATGCGGATAAGGAACAGGAGCGGTCAGCTGTGGAGACACGGCGGGCCGCTTTTTACATTCCTGTTTCTGGCATGGGGGGGAAGCTTTCTGAACAAAACAAAAAAGGCATATGGACCGGATTCCGGTTCACATGCCTTGGTTTTGTCGTTATCTGGTTCGGAGGTATTAAGCTCTCTCTACGAGACCGGATCTTAAGCAAGAAGTACATACATACATCTTCTGAGCTCCGCCATTAACTTTCACCTTTACAGACTTAACGTTAGCTTTCCAAATTTTATTGGATCTTCTATGGGAATGGCTTACTCCATTACCAAAGTGAGCAGCTTTTTCACAAATAGCGCATTTTGCCATGATTGCACCTCCTTAACACTTCTTGGGATTTATACAAAAATCCATAACACATGTATGATAGCAGAAAGTGTAGAAATTTGCAAGAGAAAAATAAAAAAATACTTCATTTTTATGAAAAAATTTTTCTTAGAGATGGACAGTGGTAGTATGTTATGGTATACTAGCCGCATAACGACGGGACTGCGCATACGGATTTACGTTTTTTTACAGGGGATCCAGGCGCCGGCGTTTATTTTAATGGAAATGGAGGCAGGACTATGAAGGGATGTATTAATAATAAAATGGGCCGGATCCTGATCGATACGGACGTGATCGCGCTTTATGCCGGAACGACTGCTGTGGAATGCTTCGGAATCGTGGGAATGGCTGCGGTCAGCATGAAAGACGGTCTTGTGAAGCTTTTAAAGCGGGAAAGCCTGACCCATGGCATCAACGTCACAGTCAACGACAATGCAATCAGTATTGATTTCCATGTGATCGTATCCTATGGCGTCAGCATCTCCACGGTTGCTGACAACCTGATCGAAAATGTCAAATATAAAGTAGAAGAATTTACCGGGATGCCGGTGGAAAAGATCAATATTTACGTTGAAGGCGTGAGAGTGATAGATTAAGGAGGAAGTAATCCATGGGAATTAAATCCGCAGACGCTTCTCTGTTCCAGACAGCAGTTCTTTCTGCTGCCAAGAACCTGGAAGCGAAAAAGGAATGGATTAATGAGTTAAATGTATTTCCTGTCCCGGACGGGGATACGGGCACCAATATGACAATGACCATCATGGCCGCTGCCAGGGAAGTGGCTGCCATCGCAGAGCCTTCTATGGGCTCCATCGCCAAGGCGTTATCTTCCGGCTCCCTGCGCGGGGCCCGCGGTAACTCCGGCGTGATCTTATCCCAGCTTTTCAGAGGCTTTACAAAGGAGATCGCCGGCGAGGATACGATCACAGTGACCGTCCTTGCCAACGCCTTCACAAGAGCTGCGGAGACGGCCTATAAGGCGGTCATGAAGCCCAAAGAGGGTACGATCCTGACCGTTGCCAGGGGCATGGCGGAAAAGGCTGTGGAGCTGGCGGCAGAGACCGACGATATCGTGGAATTCCTTGAGAAGGTCATCGAGCACGGCGATTACGTCTTAAGCCAGACGCCGGAAATGCTTCCTGTGTTAAAGCAGGCAGGCGTGGTGGACTCCGGCGGCCAGGGCCTTATGCAGGTGATGAAGGGCGGCCTGGACGGCCTTTTAGGAAGGGGGATCCCCTTTGACGCCCAGGTGGAGACCGGCGGCTACACCGGTTCTGCGGCAGCCGGACGGGAAGAGATCGATACTGCGGATATTAAATTCGGCTACTGTACGGAGTTTATCATTAATGTAGAAAAAGAATATGGGGAAAAAGAGGAGAACAGCTTCAAGGGCTATCTGGAATCCCTGGGGGACTGTGTGGTAGTAGTCTCCGACGAGGATGTGGTCAAGGTCCATGTCCACACCAATAACCCGGGCCTTGCCATTGAAAGGGCTCTGACCTACGGCTCCCTTTCCCGGATGAAGATCGACAATATGCGGGAGGAGCACCACGAGCGGCTGATCCAGAACGCAGAAAAGGCGGCTGCGGCTGAACGGGAAGAACAGAAGAAGAAAGAGGAGCCCAGAAAGCCCTACGGCTTTATTGCGGTCTCCATCGGCGAGGGCCTAGGAGAGATCTTCAAGGGCATCGGCGCCGACTATCTGATCGAAGGCGGCCAGACCATGAATCCCAGCACCGAGGATATGTTAAACGCCATTGATAAGGTCAATGCCGACGTGATCTATATCCTTCCCAACAACAAGAATATCATCCTGGCGGCAGAGCAGGCAAAGAGCCTGGTGGAGGATAAGAAGATCCTGGTGGTCCCCTCAAAAACCGTACCCCAGGGGATCGCAGCCCTGATCAACTTTATGCCGGACGCCTCTCCGGAGGAAAATATGGAGAGCATGACGGAAGAGATGGGACGGATCCGCACCGGACAGATCACCTATGCGGTCCGGAATACCACCATTGACGGCATGGAGATCCGGGAGGGCAACATCATGGGCATCGGGGATTCCGGTATGCTGGCTGTGGGAGAATCCGTGGCAGAGACCACCGTGGAGACCATCCGGCGCATGGCGGACCAGGATGCGGAGCTGATCAGCATCTACTACGGCGCAGACGTGACGGAGGACGAGGCGGAAACGCTGGCAGAGCAGGTGCGGGCACAGTTCCCGGACTGTGAAGTGGAGTTAAACGACGGCGGACAGCCCATCTACTACTATCTGCTGTCTGTGGAATAAAAAGGAACAGAACCAATGGATATGCGCCGCGGAGGCCCGGGATACGGGCCGGTACGCGGCGTTTTTTAAAGGGTTGGGAATATGAATACAGATAATATGCAGCCGGTGGATACCTTAAAGGGCATCGGAGAAAAAACGGCAAAGCTGTTTGAAAAGGTGGGCGTAAGGACTGTGGACGATCTGCTCCATTACTATCCCAGGGGCTACGATACCTTTGAGGAGCCAAAGCCCATGGGAGCCCTTGAGGACGGAGCGGTCATGGCTGTGGACGGCTGCTTAAAAAACGGCGCTTCGGGCCATCATTTCGGCTCTGCATCCATGGTGACGGCATCCATCAGCGACATGACCGGAAAGCTGCGGCTGGTGTGGTACCACATGCCCTATCTGAAAAACACCTTAAAGCCTGGAAACCGCTATATCTTCCGGGGAAAGGTGAGCCGGAAAAAAAACGGCCTGGTGATGGAGCAGCCCCAGATGTACCGGCCAGAGGTCTATGAAACACTTCTAAAGCGGATGCAGCCGGTCTACGGCCAGACCAGGGGACTGGGCAATAAGACCATCACCTCGGCCATGGAGCAGGCCTTAAGCCTCCGGGTCATGGAAAAGGACTATCTTCCGGCAGGGCTCAGGGTTTCCAATGAGCTGGCGGAATATAATTTTGCCATCGAGCACATCCATTTCCCCGAGGATCAGGCAGACCTTATGGCTGCCAGAAAGCGGCTGGTATACGATGAATTTTTCTTATTCTTACTGGCAGTCCGCCGCCTTAAGGAGAGCCGGGAGGACTTAAAGAGCAGCTTTATATTTGAAAAGGATACAGAAAGCCGCCGCCTGGAGGCTGCCCTTCCTTACGCGCTCACAGAGGCCCAGAAGCGGACTCTTTCGCAGGTTTACGCGGATCTTAAAAGCGGAAAGGTCATGAACCGGCTGATCCAGGGAGACGTGGGCTCCGGAAAGACCATCATCGCCGTCCTGGCGCTGGTCTCTGCCGCAGAAAACGGCTTCCAGGGGGCCCTTATGGCTCCCACAGAGGTGCTGGCCAAGCAGCATTATGAGACTGTGGAGGCTATGTTCCGGAAATATGACGTTCCCTTTTGCGCCGTGCTGGTGACCGGCTCCATGACGGCAAAGGAAAAGCGGCTGGCCTATGAAAAGATCGCCTCCCACGAGGCGGACATCATCATCGGAACCCATGCCCTGATCCAGGAAAAGGTGGTCTATGACCGGTTGGCCCTGGTGATCACTGACGAACAGCACCGGTTCGGCGTGGCCCAGAGGGAGCTTCTTGGAAGCAAGGGCAGCTTCCCCCATATGATGGTCATGAGCGCCACGCCCATTCCCAGGACCCTGGCCATCATCCTGTACGGGGATCTGGACATTTCGGTCATCGACCAGGTTCCGGCCAACCGGCTTCCCATTAAAAACTGTGTGGTGGATACCAGCTACCGGGGCCGGGCGTATAAGTTCATCGCCGGAGAGGTGGAAAAGGGCCGTCAGGCCTATGTGATCTGTCCCATGGTGGAGGAAAGCGAGATGATCCAGGCAGAAAATGTCCTGGATTATACAAAGGTTCTGCGGGAAAATCTTCCCGGGATCCGGGTGGAGTACCTCCACGGCCGGATGAAGGGAAAGGAAAAAAACGGGATCATGGAGGCCTTCGCCCGGGGAGAGATCCAGGTCCTGGTGTCCACAACGGTGGTGGAGGTGGGGGTCAACGTTCCCAACGCCACGGTCATGATGATCGAAAACGCCGAGCGGTTCGGCCTGGCCCAGCTTCACCAGCTGAGGGGCCGTGTGGGCCGGGGCGGGGACCAGTCCTACTGCATCATGGTCAACGCCTCCGGGGACAAGGGAAAAAACCAGAGGCTGGAGGTCTTAAATAAATCCAACGACGGCTTTTTCATCGCATCTGAGGATCTGAGGCTCAGGGGGCCGGGAGATATTTTCGGGATCCGCCAGAGCGGGGACCTGGAATTTAAGCTGGCAGATATTTATACGGACGCTGTGACCTTACAGAAGGTCTCCGAGGATGTGGAACAGCTCCTTAAGACTGATCCGGAGCTTTCCGCCCCAGAGCATGCGGAGCTGAAAAAGCGGCTGGACCTTCATTGCATAAACAGCGATCTTATGCTATGATGGGACATAGAAAATAAAAAAGGAGAAGGTACTATGGACAATAAAAAATACGTGGATTACATCCTGGAACAGGCAGAAAACCTCATCAATATCGACAGCCCCTCGGGCTATGGAGAGGGCGTGACCCAGTATCTGTTAGACGAATTCGGAAAAATGGGCTATCACGCATACCGCACCGGAAAGGGCAGCGTCATCGCAGACCTGGGCGGGGAGGATGAGAATGACGCCATCTTACTGGAGGGGCACTGCGATACCCTGGGAGCCATGGTCCATGAGATCAAGGCAGACGGCCATTTAAAGCTTACCAACATCGGCGGGATGCAGGCCAACAACGCTGAGGCGGAGAACGTCCGCGTGATCACAAAATTCAACGGCATTTATGAGGGAACCTGCCAGCTTGCCAACCCGTCGGTCCATGTGAACGGAAGCTATGGGACCACACCCAGGACCTGGGATGTGATGGAGGTGATCCTGGACGAGGATGTAAAGACGAAGGCCGACGCCGAGGCCCTGGGGATCATGGCCGGCGACTATGTCTGCTTCGAGCCCCGGTTCCGTGTGACGGAAAAGGGCTACATCAAGAGCCGTTTCCTGGATGATAAGCTGTCCTCCGCCATCCTCATGGGCTATGCCAGATATCTGAAGGACGAGAAGGTGGCCACAAAGCGCCGGATCTACCTGCACTTTACCATCTATGAAGAGGTGGGCCACGGCGGCTGTGCTCCGGTGCCCCAGGGCGTGACCGAGGCATGGTCTGTGGACATGGGCTGTGTAGGCCAGGGACTTTCCTGCACAGAGCATCAGGTATCCATCTGCGCCAAGGACAGCGGCGGACCGTATAACTATGACGTGGTAAAGACCCAGATCCGTCTGGCAAAGGAAAATGGCATTGATTTTGCCGTGGATATTTATCCCCACTACGGCTCCGATGTGGAGGCTACCTTAAAGGCCGGAAACGATATCCGCCACGGACTCATCGGACCGGGCGTGTTCGCCTCCCACGGCTATGAGAGAAGCCATGTGGACGGGGTGGAGAATACCTTCCGTCTTATTAAAGCATATCTGGGATAAATAAAAGGAGTGTTTTGGGATGATCCAGTATCGGAGACTTGAAAAGCATGAGCTGACGCCGGAGCTGTTCCAGGACTTCATAAGACATCAGACGGTACAGGACTGTTACCGTAAAAGAGAGGGCCGGTGGGTGATCGAACCGGCCCCTTTTATTGATGACTGGAGCCGGGAGGAATACGATTTTCTGGTGCAGTGCCTAAAGGATACCATAGATGGAAACGGGGCCGTATACGGGGCGTTCCAGGCAGAGGCCCTGGGACTTCCGGGGATCCTCAAAGGGTTTGTGTCCGTGGAAGGCGGACACATGGGAAGCCAGGGCCAGTACAGGGATATGACCAGCCTCCATGTATCTGAGGATCTCAGGGGACATGGGGCCGGACGGCAGCTTTTTTTACTGGCAAAGGACTGGGCCCGGGACCATGGGGCGGAAAAGCTCTATATCTCCTCCCATTCGGCGGTGGAGACCCAGAGGTTTTATGAATCCATGGGCTGTGTAGACGCAGAGGAGGTCATGGAAGAGCATGTAAGGCAGGAGCCTTACGACCGGCAGCTGGAATGTCCGGCGGATGGGCCGGGAAAAACAGACCGTCTCCTGCTGGCCATGATCCGGTACGACGCCGGAGATGCCAGACGGATCCAGCATCTCACCAAGGTGTATGAATACGCTGGGCTCATGGGCCGGATGGAACGGCTTAAGAAGGAGGATCAGGAGATCCTGGAGGCCGCGGCCATCGTCCACGACATCGGGATCCATAGATCGGAAGAAAAATATGGCCGCAACACAGGAAAATACCAGGAGATCGAAGGTCCCCCGGAGGCAGAAAAGCTGCTGGCCTCTCAGGGATGGCCGGAAACCGTCATACAAAGAGTATCCTATCTGGTGGGCCATCACCACACGTATACGGACATCGACGGAATGGATTACCAGCTCCTGGTGGAGGCTGACTTTTTAGTGAACCTTTTTGAAGAGGGAGCCCTCCCGGAGACACGGGAGGACGTGTTCCGGAGGATCTTCCGGACGGAAAGCGGAAAATATCTGTTCCGGCAGATCTTTTCCCAGAAGACAGAGTAAGGGAGCCGCAGAATGAAAGAACTTGTGATCGCAGAAAAGCCGTCCGTGGCCAGGGATATCGCCAGGGTCTTAAAATGCCAGAAGCAGCTAAACGGGGCCATGGAGGGCGAAAAATATATCGTCACCTGGGGCCTGGGCCATCTGGTGACCCTGGCAGACCCGGAGGACTACGACAAAAAATATAAGGAATGGAAGCTGGAGGATCTTCCCATGATGCCTGAGACCTTCAGACTGGAGGTGATCCGGCAGACGGCAAAGCAGTATAATGCCGTAAAGGAGCAGATCCACAGGAAGGATGTGGGCGGGATCATCATCGCCACCGACGCAGGCCGGGAGGGGGAGCTGGTGGCCAGGCTGATCCTTAAGAAGGCCGGGGCCAGAAAGCCTTTAAAACGTCTCTGGATCTCCTCGGTCACCGATAAGGCCATCCGGGAGGGCTTTGCCCATCTGAAGGACGGAAGGGAGTATGAGCCCCTTTATGATGCCGCCATGTGCCGGGCGGAAGCCGACTGGCTGGTGGGGATCAACGCCACCCGGGCGCTGACATGCAAATACAATGCCCAGCTTTCCTGCGGCCGCGTCCAGACGCCGACGCTGGCCATGATCGCCAGCCGGGAGGAGGAGATCCGCCGCTTTGTGCCAAAGCCCTATTACGGGATCCGCGGCCGGGCAGGCAGCCTCACCCTGGCCTGGAAGGACAAAAAGAGCGGCAGCGGAAGCTCCTTCCAGAAGGAGAGGATCGAGAATATCCTTAAGGAGCTCTCCGGGAAGCAGGCTGTGGTGGAGCGGGTGAAGAAAACGCCGAAAAAGACCATGGCGCCCCTGCTTTACGACCTGACGGAGCTCCAGCGGGAGGCCAGCCGCCGGTTCGATTACTCTGCCAAGGAGACCTTAAACATCATGCAGAGGCTTTATGAAAACCATAAGGTCTTAACGTACCCCAGGACAGACTCCAGGTATCTGAGCTCGGACATCGTCCCCACCTTAAAGGAACGGTTAAAGGCATGCTCCGTGGGCCCGTACCGGGTCCTGGCGGGACGGCTCATAAACCAGCCGCTGCCTGCAAAGCCCTCCTTTGTGGACGATAAGAAGGTATCGGACCATCACGCCATCATCCCCACAGAGCAGTTTGTGGATCTGACCCATATGACCATCGACGAGCGGCGGATCTATGACCTGGTGGTACGCCGCTTCCTGGCAGTCCTGTACCCGCCCTGTGAATATGAGCAGACGGAGATCACCGTAAGAGCCGGTGAGGAGCTGTTCACGGCCCACGGAAACGTCATAAAGACAGCCGGATGGAAGGCTGTTTATGAAAATCTGGATGGAGGCATAGAGGCGGATTCAGAGGATGCCGGAGGAGATGGAAGCTCTGCAGCAGGCCAGATCCTTCCGGACCTTAAGGAGGGAGACGTGCTCCAGGGAATTTCCTTTGCCATGACCGAAGGAAAAACCAAGCCCCCGGCTCACTTCAACGAGGCCACCCTGCTTTCTGCCATGGAAAATCCGGTGGCGTATATGGAGTCCCAGGATAAGGCCATGGCAAGGACTCTGGGGGAGACCGGAGGCCTGGGTACTGTGGCGACCCGGGCGGATATCATCGAAAAGCTGTTTTCCAGCTTCCTTCTGGAGAAGAAGGGGAAGGACATCCTTCTGACCTCCAAGGCCCGGCAGCTTCTGGAGCTGGTGCCGGAGGACTTAAAAAAGCCGGAGCTGACGGCAGACTGGGAAATGAAGCTCTCCCGGATCGCCAGGGGAGAGCTTTCCAGGACCGCGTTCATGTCTGAGATCCGCAGCTATTCGGAGGAGCTGACCGGAGAGATCCGCCGGGGAGAGGGGAAATTCCGCCATGACAACATGACAAGTAAAAAATGCCCCAGGTGCGGAAAAAACCTGCTGCTGGTGAAAGGAAAGAACAGCGAGATGCTGGTCTGCCAGGACCGGGAGTGCGGATACCGGGAAACGGTCTCCAGGACCTCCAACGCCAGATGCCCCGTGTGCCATAAACGGATGGAACTGCGGGGAAAGGGCGACGGACAGATCTTCGTCTGCTCCTGCGGTCATAAGGAGAAGCTTTCCGCCTTCCAGGAACGGAGGAAGAAGGAGGGGGCAGGCGTGTCCAAAAGAGATGTGGCCCGGTACATGAATCAGCAGAGGAAGGAAGCGGAGGAGCCGGTGAACAACGCCTTTGCCAAAGCCCTGGCTGGCCTTAAGCTGGATCCGAAGCAATAGAATCGTAAGAAATTATTTCGAAAATATCTATATTATCAGACAGCGGATTGTAGTATACTTTAAGCAGAAAGAAATCCACAGTTGAGATAGATGGAGAGGAGGGCTTTCATGCGAGGAGTAAAATACCAGATCCTTGGACTGGGGATCATTCTTCTGGGAATGACAGTGCCGTCGGTTTCCCACATATCGTATATATGCGGAGCCCTGGGATTCGGGCTGGCGGTAATTGGATGCTTTTGTATGAGAGATATGGAGTCTGACGCCGAGTAGGCGTCGGGCTCTTTTTGAGGGGAGACGTGCAATATAGGGCAGGAATTGTCCGAATTTACGCCTGTGGAGATGGCAGGTCACGAGGTCGATGAAACAGGAGGCCCATTGGCTTTAGACAATGGGGGTTCACATATTTCCCCCGGAGGGGTACAATGTCTGGAGGATTCACAGAGATGACACAAAGCTGTGATATACTGGTCAGGCATGATCGAATTTTAAATATGGAAGGATGAAAAAAATATGAGACAGAAAAAGATCGTATCGGGAGCCGTGGTGATGGCTCTGGGACTGATGTTGGCAGGCTGTTCCGGAGGAAAGGCTTCTTTTTCGGAGGCTCCCCAGACGGAATTTAAGGAACTGCGGGACGAGTCTTTCGTAGCGGATATGACCGGAGCGGAGATCCCGGTCCTGGCTCTGGAAAAGCCCATTGACTTCTGTTACAGCAGCCCGGAGGCGGAAATGCTGTTTAAGATGGAGGACGGTGTCTGGCAGGACGCCACAGATAAGGAGATCCCCATTGACCAGGAGCGGTTCCAGGCCATGGCGGATGTATTTTTAAATCTTCGTGCCGTATCAGAGGTGGAGAACGCAGGGGATCTGGACCAGTACGGTCTGGATGACGCGGATCACTCCGTTTATATCACAGACGGAGAAAAGGGAGAAAAATATCTTTTCATTGGCGATGCAGATCCGGACGGAAACTATTATATGACCATTGAGGGAAGTGAAAATATATACACCATAAAGCCAGAGGCTCTGGATGCCCTGGTCTTTGATTATGACAGCCTGGTGGTCCGGGACAGCCTGGATCTTACGGCTTCGGCCGGAGATCTTATAAAGGCCGTGACTGTTGTAGATGGAAAGACCGTTTCCTATAAGACGGCGGATACAGAGGCCATGACCCGGATCGCAGCTGGAATGACAGCCTTAAAGCCCCAGGAGTTCGCCTCCTTCCATGCAACCGGACCGGAGCTGACCTCCGCGGGTCTTACAGAGGATCAGAGGATGACGCTGGATGTGGAATTTTCCAACGGCGGGAACACAGAGTCCCTGACGGTCTATGTGGGGAATTTCGTGGATGTTATGGGTGAAAAACGGTATCTCCAGATGGAAGGCTCCAGTATGATCGCCATTGTGGACGCCGCTGTCATCGGAGATCTTCTGAACCTGACTGAGGAGCAGAACTCCATACAGAATACGAAATAAAAAGCGAAAGAAAAAAGAGCCGCAGGCTCTGGCGGAGAAGATATCTCCGGGCCAGGCCTGCGGCTTTTATGAGTACCTGCCTGCGGCTTTTATGAGTACCTGCCTGCGGCAGAACGGCTTTAGGAGCCGGAAGCAGGCTTACACGCCGCCAAACTGGAAGATAATACCAATGACAGCGGATGCGGCGATGAAAACCACCGGATGAAGTCCCTTGGTCTTTTTGCAGACAGCGGTAAAATAGTAAAGCACTGCCAGAAGGACCAGGTTGGGAATGCTCACCAGATCCAGGATATTTCCAGACGCCGCATAAGCGTCTTTATGGAACATGATCAGCGCGAATACGGAAAATCCGGCGGCGGCAATGAGGCCGGTGGATGCCGGGCGCAGACCGTAAAAGGCGTGCTGGACGTATTTATTATCCTTGAAGGCCTTTAAAAAGCCTGCGATAATCAGGATAATGATGATGGACGGAGTGATGAGTCCCAAAGTGGCGATCACAGAACCAGGAATACCAGCTGTGGTAAAGCCCACATAGGTGGCCATATTGACGCCGATGGGGCCAGGGGTGGACTCGGAGATGGCCACCATGTCGGCAAGCTGTCCGTATGTAAACCAGCCGGTCTTGTCGGAAATATCGTAGAGGAAGGGAAGCGTCGCCATTCCTCCGCCGATGGCAAAAAGCCCGGCTTTGAAAAATTCAAAGAAAAGCTGTAAATAGATCATCATTTTGCCTGTACCTCCTTATTCTTTAAAAGGATGCCAGCCACAGCGGCCAGGATCACGAAAAGGATCGGAGACAGGTTTAAGAATGCAGAGCCGGCAAAAACGGCAAGAAAGACTGCCAGGGTCGGCTTGTCGATGACCGATTTTTTCCAGAGCTTTACCACCGCATTGAAGATCAGGACACAGACGCAGACACGGATGCCGGCGAAGGCGTTCTGGACGATAGCCAGATCAGAAAAGTTCTGGATGAAGGCGGCAATGACCGTAATGATGATCAGGGACGGGAATACCACGCCCAGGGTGGCGATGATGCCTCCGGCGATACCGGCGGTCCTCTGGCCCACGAAGGTGGCCGTATTCACGGCGATGATACCCGGAGTACACTGTCCGATGGCGTAGTAGTCCATCAGCTCCTCCTCCGAAGCCCAGCCGCGCTTTTCCACGACTTCTCTCTGGAGCATCGGGAGCATGGCGTAGCCTCCGCCAAAGGTCAGGCCGCCGATGCGGGCAAAGGTAAGGAAGAGGTCAAGAAGTTTGTTCATAGTAACTCTCCTTTTTTGTTAAAAATAAGACCAAGTATTAATATAACAGAAAAAGGGAAAAAATCAATATACAAATCCTTATCCATTCCATAAAGAAAACCATCCATGCAGACGCCCGGCGCTTCTTGTCCGCTGCGGGCAGGCAAAAAGATGCGCGGCTGGGCGGATACAATAAATCGAACATGGATTCGCTAAAAGCCTTGCAAAATCTCTCCGGGTGAGTGTATAATGGGTGGGACTATGTTTTATGGATCACAGGAAACGGCGCGGGATATGACGGCCGTGCCATAAGAATTTTGGAGGTATTTCATGGCGAAAGTACAGTATAATGCTGACAGTATCACAGTTTTAGAGGGCCTGGAAGCCGTCAGGAAGCGGCCAGGCATGTATATTGGAAGCGTTGGCACAAAAGGCTTAAACCATTTAATATATGAGATCGTAGACAACGCAGTGGACGAACACCTGGCGGGATACTGTACGGAGGTCCTGGTGGCTCTGGAGGCCGACGGCTCCTGTACCGTAAGGGACAACGGCCGCGGAATCCCGGTGGGCTTACATAAAAAAGGCGTTTCCGCCGAGCGTGTGGTGCTTTCCACGCTCCATGCGGGAGGTAAATTTGATAATGATTCCTATAAGACCAGCGGCGGTCTCCACGGGGTGGGCTCATCGGTGGTGAACGCGCTGTCGGAGCGGCTGTCCATTAAGGTATACAGGGACGGATATATCCATTTTGACGCATACGAAAAGGGGATCCCCACAGTGGAGTTAAAGGACGGACTTCTGCCTGTCCTGGGCCGCACAAAGGAAACGGGAACGGAGATCAACTTTCTCCCGGATCCCGTGATCTTTGAAAAAACGCGCTTCAAGGCCGACTGGCTCAAAAGCCGTCTCCATGAATCTGCCTATTTAAATCCCCGTCTGACGATCCGCTACGAAAACCGCCGCCCAGGCGAGGAGGAAAGCCTGGTATTTTCTGAGCCCGACGGCATCGTGGCCTATGTAAGGGAGCTGAACGGCGGGAAAGAAGCGGTCCATGAGCCAGTATATTTTAAGGGAACCGTTGAAAATATCGAGGTGGAGGCGGCCTTCCAGTTCGTGGACGCCTTTGAAGAGAACGTTCTGGGCTTCTGCAACAACATCTTCACCCAGGAAGGCGGCACCCACCTGGTGGGCTTTAAGACCCGGTTTACGAACCTGATCAATACATACGCAAGGGAGCTGGGGATCCTTAAGGAAAAGGACACAAACTTCACCGGGGCCGATACCAGGAATGGAATGACGGCAGTGGTGGCAGTGAAGCACCCGGATCCCATCTTCGAGGGCCAGACAAAGACGAAGCTGGCCAGCGCAGACGCTACAAAGGCCGTATTTTCCATCTGCGGCGAGGAACTGCAGCTTTTCTTCGACCGGAATCTGGAGGTTCTGAAATCCATCATTGCCTGCGCGGAAAAATCGGCAAAGATCCGGAAGGCAGAGGAAAAGGCCAGGACCAATATGCTGTCAAAATCCAGGTTTTCCTTTGACAGCAACGGAAAGCTGGCCAACTGCGAGAGCCGGGATCCGTCCAGATGCGAGATCTTCATCGTCGAGGGAGATTCTGCCGGAGGATCGGCAAAAATGGGCCGGAACCGCCAGTACCAGGCGATCCTGCCCATCCGGGGAAAGATCTTAAACGTGGAAAAGGCCTCTATGGATAAAGTTCTTGCCAATGCGGAGATCAAGACCATGATCAACGCTTTTGGCTGCGGTTTTTCCGAGGGCTACGGCAACGATTTTGACATCACCAAATTAAAATATGATAAGATCGTCCTGATGACCGATGCGGACGTGGACGGAAGCCATATCGACACGCTTCTGCTCACCTTCCTGTACCGGTTCATGCCGGAGCTGATCTACGACGGCCACGTTTATATCGCCATGCCGCCTCTTTATAAAGTGGTCCCCAAACGGGGAGAGGAGCGGTACCTCTATGACGACAAGGCCCTGGAGGAATATAAAAGGACCCATTCCGGGGATTTTACCCTCCAGCGGTACAAGGGCCTCGGTGAAATGGATGCGGACCAGCTCTGGGAAACGACTTTAAACCCGGAAAACCGGGTGCTTAAACGGGTAGAGATCGAGGATGCCCGGATGGCCAGCGAGGTGACAGAGCTTTTAATGGGAAGCGACGTTCCTCCCAGGAAAAAATTCATCTACGACCACGCCGATGAGGCGGAGATCGACGCCTAAAGGGCAGGGCAGAACGGCATGAGGGACCGGAAGGAACAGGTGGTCCCATGCGGAGAAATGGAAAACAGGAAAGAAGGAGAGCCTGACAATGGCTGAAAAAATATTAAGGACTGAATATTCCGAGGAGATGCAGAAAAGCTACCTGGATTATTCCATGAGCGTCATCACTGCCAGAGCCATCCCCGATGCCAGGGACGGCTTAAAACCGGTGCAGCGGCGCGTGCTTTACGACATGAGCGAGCTCCATCTGGATCACGATAAGCCCCACCGGAAATCGGCGCGTATCGTGGGAGACACCATGGGTAAATACCACCCCCACGGCGACAGCTCCATCTATGAGACCCTGGTGGTCATGTCCCAGGATTTTAAAAAGGGAATGGCCCTGGTGGACGGCCATGGAAATTTTGGCTCCATCGAGGGAGACGGGGCCGCCGCCATGCGTTATACGGAAGCCCGGCTGAAAAAATTTGCAGAGGAAGTTTATTTAAAGGATCTGGACAAAACCGTGGACTTCGTCTCCAACTATGACGAGACGGAAAAGGAGCCGGAGGTGCTGCCGGTACGGGTCCCCAACCTTCTGATCAACGGAGCCGAGGGCATCGCCGTGGGCATGAGCACCAGCATCCCGCCCCACAACCTGGGAGAAGTGGCCGATGCGGTGAAGGCCTACATTGACAACCGGCTGATGACGGTGGAGGATCTGATGGAGTATCTTCCCGGACCAGACTTCCCCACCGGCGGCATCATCGCCAACAAAAAGGATCTCCTGTCCATTTACGAGACAGGCACGGGAAAGATCCGCCTCCGCGGAAAGGTGGAGGTGGAGCTGGGCCGCAGGAAGGCGGACCGGGATAAGCTGGTGATCACCGAGATTCCTTATACCATGATCGGCGCAGGGATCAATAAGTTCCTGTCGGATGTGGCGGAGCTGGTGGAGAGCCGGAAGCTGCCGGATGTGGTGGATATCTCCAACCAGTCCAGCAAGGAAGGGATCCGCATCGTCCTGGAGCTTAAAAAAGACGCGGATGTCAATAAGATACGGAATATCTTATATAAGAAGACGAAGCTGGAGGATACTTACGGCGTCAACATGCTGGCCATCGATGACGGCCGGCCGGAGACCATGAACCTAAAGCAGATCCTGAACACGTTCCTGGAATTCCAGTATAAGAACATGACGAAAAAATATAACGTTCTTCTGGAGAAGGAGCTGGATAAAAAGGAGGTCCAGGAGGGCCTCATCGGGGCCTGCGACGTGATCGATGTGATCATCGCCATCCTCCGGGGTTCCAGGAACTTAAAGGATGCCAAAGAATGCCTGATGACAGGGAATACCGCCAATATTAAATTCCGCTCCCCGGGCTTTGAGGAGGACGCGAAAAAGCTCTGCTTCACAGAGCGCCAGGCGTCCGCGATCCTGGAAATGCGGCTATATAAGCTCATCGGCCTGGAGATCCTGGCTTTACAGAAGGCGTATAAGGAAACCTTAAAAAGGATCCGGGAATACCGCCATATCCTGTCCAGCCAGAAAAACATGGATGCGGTCATCAAAGAGGATCTGGACCGGATCCGGGAGGAGTTCTCTGTGGAGCGGAGGACCGCGATCGAGGACGGGGAAGAGATCGTATTCCAGGAGGAAAAGGAGGCGGCCCGGGAAATGATCTTTGCCATGGACCGGTTCGGCTACTGCAAGCTTCTGGAAAAGACCGTTTATGAGAGGAATCCGGAGACCGTCCAGGCGGAGCATGTGGAAACGGTTCCTGTTATGACCGACGACAGGATCTGCTTCTTTACAGACACCGGATCCATGTATCAGGTGAAGGCCGCCGACGTACCGGCGGGAAAACTGAAGGATAAGGGAGTGCCCCTGGATAATATCAGCAGATTCGAGGGCGCGAAGGAGCGGATCCTTCTGACCATGCCCGCGTCAGAGCTTCCTGGAAAGAAGCTTCTGTTTGCCACAAGGGCAGCTATGCTGAAGATCGTTCCGGGCGGGGAGTTCCTCACGGCCAACCGCATGGTGGCCGCCACAAAGCTTTCTGAGGGCGACCAGGCGGCAGAGATCCGGATCCTTTCCGGGGAAACAGAGATCGTATTACAGACAAAGGAGGGCATGTTCCTCCGGTTCATGATAAACGAGATCCCGGAGCTTAAAAAGAACAGCCGCGGCGTCCGGGGCATGAAGCTGGAAGGCGGCGACAGCCTTGAACACGTTTATTTCCCGGAAAATGAGCCGCTGGCAGTCTATAAAGAAAAAGAAGTCCATTTAAACCGCCTTAAAATGGCGAAACGGGACGGCAAAGGAACAAAAACAAGGGTATAATCATCAAAGGAGGACCATTGATATGGCAAACAACATTCCAACCCCTCACATTTCAGCAAAAGAAGGCGAGATCGCACCATCCATCCTGCTTCCGGGAGATCCGCTGCGGGCAAAATACATTGCAGAAAACTTCCTGGCAGGAGCAAAGCAGTTCAATTCTACCAGAAACATGTTCGGGTACACCGGCTTTTACCGGGATAAGCCCATTTCCGTCATGGGAACCGGCATGGGCTGCGCGTCCATGGGCATCTATTCCCACGAGCTGATGAATTTCTATGGCGTAAAGAAGCTGGTGCGTGTGGGCACTGCCGGAGCCATGCAGAAGACCACCCATATCCGGGATCTGGTGCTGGCCATGGGCGCATGCACAGGCACCGGTTATGTAAAGGAGCTGGGGCTTCCAGACGGCTATTCCTGCATCGCTGACTTCGGACTTCTCATCAAGGCAGCCCTGGAGGCTGAACAGCGGGGCCTCTCCTACCATGTGGGCAACGTACTGACCTCTGACGTCTTCTATGCACCGGAAAAGGCAAAGAAAGAAGGCGTGGGCTATGAGGATGTGGGAGTCCTGGCTGCGGAAATGGAAACGGCGGCCCTTTACGCCAACGCCGCGCTGGCAGGAGCCCAGGCGCTTTCCATTCTGACCATTTCAGACTCCCTGATCACCGGAGAGTCCACCACGGCCGAGGAACGCCAGAATTCCTTTATGGATATGGTACAGGTGGCTCTGGAGATCCTGTAAGCATCTTAGATCTTTCACCTGTCCGTATCAGAGCAGGAGACAATAAAAACAACGAGGAGAAACAATGATGGAAAAGAAACTGAGAGTCGGCATCCTGGGAGCCACCGGAATGGTGGGCCAGAGATTTATTTCCCTTCTGGAGGACCATCCCTGGTTCCAGGTAGTGACGGTGGCAGCCAGCGCCCGTTCTGCTGGAAAAACGTATGAGGAGGCGGTGGGAGACCGCTGGAAAATGACATCACCCATGCCGGAGGCGGTGAAAAAGCTGGTGGTCATGAACGTGGCTGAGGTGGAGAAGGTGGCTTCCACCGTGGACTTCGTGTTCAGCGCCGTGGATATGACAAAGGACGAGATCCGGGCCATCGAGGAGGCATATGCCAAAACGGAAACTCCCGTGGTATCCAACAACAGCGCCCACCGCTGGACGCCGGATGTGCCCATGGTGATCCCGGAGATCAACCCGGAGCATTTTGCAGTGATCCCCTTCCAGAGAAAACGCCTGGGCACCACCCGGGGCTTTGTGGCTGTGAAGCCCAACTGCTCCATCCAGAGCTATACCCCGGCCCTGACTGCCTGGAAGGAATTTGAACCCTATGAGGTGGTGGCCACCACATACCAGGCCATCTCCGGCGCTGGAAAGACCTTTAAGGACTGGCCGGAAATGGCAGAGAACATCATCCCCTACATTGGCGGAGAGGAAGAAAAGAGCGAGCAGGAGCCCTTACGGATCTGGGGGACCCTGGAAGGCGGCGTGATCGTAAAGGCAAAGGAGCCGGTGATCACCTGCCAGTGTATCCGCGTTCCGGTCCTCAATGGCCATACGGCGGCTGTTTTCGTGAAATTCCGGAAAAAGCCGTCAAAAGAACAGCTGATCGAAAAGCTGGTGAGCTTTAAGGGACTTCCCCAGGAATTAAACCTTCCCAGCGCACCGGAGCAGTTCATCCAGTACATGGAGGAGGATGACCGTCCCCAGGTGACTCTGGATGTGGACTTCGGAAAGGGAATGGGCGTATCCATCGGACGCCTCAGGGAGGATACGGTCTATGACTGGAAATTCGTGGGCCTGTCCCATAACACCGTAAGAGGAGCTGCCGGCGGGGCTGTGCTCTGCGCAGAGCTTCTGACGGAGCAGGGCTACATCACACACAAGTAAGTCAGGGAGGTTATCATGGCAGTAAAAAAAGAGCATTTTGGACGTATGGCCGACGGAAGAGAGATCAGTCTTTACACCATAGACAATGGCACCGTATCCGCTTCCTTCACCGATCTGGGCGCTGTCTGGGTAAGCATGATGGTACCGGACAGGAACGGGGAGCTGGCAGATGTGCTGCTGGGCTACGACGACGCAGAGGGGTATCTGGTCAATGGCCCCCATTTCGGCTCCATCGTGGGCCGGATCGCCAACCGCACCGGCGGCGCTTCCTTTACTTTAAACGGAACTTCCTATGTCCTGGGAAAAAATAAGGGAGAGAACAACCTCCACAGCGGTCCCGATTATTATGACCGGAGACTGTGGGCCGCCCGGGAAGTGGGAGAGGATTCTGTGGTGTTCCTTCTGGACAGTCCCGACGGCGACCAGGGATTTCCCGGAGAGCTGAAGATCTCCGTAAAATACACCCTGACAAAGGAAAATGCCGTGGATATCCTTTATGCGGTCACCAGTGACAGGGATACTCCGGTGAACATGACAAACCACGCCTATTTTAATCTGGGCGGCCACGCATCCGGCTCTGTTCTGGATACCCGCATCCAGATCCTGGCGGATTCCTTTACGCCCACGGATGCGGATTCCATCCCCACCGGAGAGATCCTGGCAGTAGAGGGAACGCCCATGGACTTCCGGACACCGAAGACCATCGGAACAGACATTGACTCTGATTATATCCAGATCGTCCAGGGGAAGGGCTTTGACCATAACTGGTGCTTAAACCATGCTCCGGGCGTCTGCGGACTGGCAGCCAGCGCGTATCATGAGGCCAGCGGCCGGGCCATGGATGTTTATACAGACCTTCCCGGCGTCCAGTTTTATACCGGCAACTGGCTGGGCGGAGAAAAGGGAAAGGGCGGCGTTTCCTATGAGGACCGGAACGCATTCTGCTTTGAGACACAGATGTATCCCGATTCCGTCAATCATCCCCAGTTCCCGTCGCCTGTGGTCAAGGCCGGGACCGCCCATGTGACCCGGACCAGCTACCGGTTCTATATAGGAAAATAGAGCCATGGAAGGAACAACAAGTAAAAACGCAAAGCTCCTGGCAACAGCCGGCTTCCTGTTCATTACCATGATCTGGGGCGGCTCCTTTGTGGTCATGAAAAACTCTGTGGACCTGGTGCCGCCGTCCTATCTTCTGGCGCTGCGGTTTACCCTGGCCGCCGCCTTCATGGCCCTGGCCTTTCCGGGACGGATGAAAAAGCTGGACCGTGGATCTTTGACCTGCGGACTCATTATGGGGATCTTCCTGACTCTGGCCTATCTGTTCCAGACCTATGGGATCAAATATACCACAGCCAGCAAGAATGCTTTTATCACGGCCCTTTACGTGGTCCTGGTGCCTTTTTTATACTGGAAGATCAGCAAAAAGCGGCCGGGCCTCAACCAGATCGCAGCCGGCCTTGTGGCGGTCATCGGTCTGGCTCTGCTGACCTTAAAGCATGAGTCCGGGATCAACCTGGGAGACGCGCTGACCTTCCTCTGCGGCGTCTGCTTTGCCGTCCACATGATCTGTACGGAGGAATATACAAAGCGATGCGATCCCATCCTCCTGGCAACGGTCCAGGTGGCGGCTGTGGGCGTGTTCAACTGGCTTCTGGCTCCGCTTTTAGACGGCCCCGGAGCCTTTGATCCGTCCATTCTGCTCCATAAAAGTCTGATCCTGGGACTTCTTTATCTGTCCCTCATCTGTACCACTGTGGGATTCCTGATCCAGACCGTGGGACAGAAATATCTCAGCGCCAATACGGTCTCCCTTCTTTTATCCCTGGAAGCCGTATTCGGGACCCTGTTTTCTGTGAGCTTCCTGGGGGAGGTCCTGACAGGAAGGATGATCCTGGGCTGTGTGCTCATGTTCTCAGCCCTATTACTGTCCGAGCTGCGTTTTACGGTCCCTGGAAAGGAGGTCCATGGGTAAATCCTTATTTATAGCAGAAAAGCCCAGCGTTGCCCAGGAGTTTGCCCGGGCGCTTAAGATATCGGGGAAAAAGGGGGACGGGTTCATCGAATCGGAGACAGCCGTGGTCACCTGGTGCGTCGGGCATCTGGTGACCATGAGCTATCCGGAAAGCTATGATCCGTCCCTGAAGCGGTGGAGCATGGATACCCTTCCATTTCTTCCGAAGGAATTTAAATACCAGGTCATCGACGGTGTAAAAAAACAGTTTCTGACTGTGAAAAAGCTGCTGACCCGGCCCGATGTGGACACCATCTACGTCTGCACCGACTCTGGACGGGAGGGAGAATATATATACCGTCTGGTGGAGCAGATGGCCGGAGTCCGGGGGAAAAGGCGTCTCCGTGTGTGGATCGATTCCCAGACAGAGGAGGAGATCCTGCGGGGAGTCCGGGAAGCTAAGGACCTGTCCGAATACGATAATCTGGCGGCCTCCGCCTATCTGCGGGCCAAAGAGGATTATCTCATGGGCATTAATTTCTCCCGGGTGCTGACTCTGAAGTACGGAAATACCGTGGCCTCCTACTTAAAAGAGAAGCGGGCGGTGCTGTCTGTGGGCCGCGTCATGACCTGCGTCCTGGGCATGGTGGTCCGGAGGGAGCGGGAGATCCGCAGTTTTGTGAAAACGCCTTTTTACCGGGTCCTGGGCTCCTTTGACGTTCCAGGCCGGGAAGGCGTTTCCGTGGAGGCAGAATGGAAGGCCGTGAAGGGGTCCAGATACTGCGAAACCCCGGCCCTATATAAAGAAAACGGGTTCAAAGAGAAAAAGACGGCAGAGGAGCTGATCCGCTTCCTGTCAGCGCCCCCCATGGAGGGGACTTTAGTTTCCATGGAAAAAAAACGGGAAACGAAAAATGCCCCGCTTTTATACAACCTGGCGGAGCTTCAGAACGACTGCTCCAAAATGTTCAAGATCAGTCCTGACGAGGCCTTGAAGGTGGTCCAGGAGCTGTATGAAAAAAAGCTGGTGACGTATCCAAGGACCGACGCCCGGGTGCTTTCCTCGGCTGTGGCAAAGGAGATCCATAAAAACATCGGCGGACTTAGGAATTTTGCCCCGCTGGCGGACCTGGCCTCTGAGGCGCTGGAGCTGGGGAGCTTTAAGACCATAGGAAATACCAGGTACGTCAACGATAAGCAGATCACAGACCACTACGCCATCATTCCCACGGGCCAGGGCTTTGGAGCCCTGCGGACCCTGGGCTCCCTGCAGCTTAAGGTCTATGAGGTGATCTCCCGGAGATTTTTAAGCATCTTTTATCCGCCGGCTGTTTACCAGAAATTTTCCCTGGACCTGGAAAAGCAGGGAGAGCATTTCTTTGCCAATTACAGGGTATTGGCGGAGGAGGGCTATCTGAAGGCCGCCTATGTTCCCAAAAAGACGGCGGAAAAAAAGACCGGAGACCAGGAAACGGAATCCGGCGAAGAAAAAAAACAGGCCGGCAAAGGCAATGAGACCGAGATCGAACTGGATGGCGGTGAGAAGGCCAGGGCCCTTCTGGCCATGCTTTCGGGCCTTAAAAAGGGACAGCGTCTGTCTCTTACAGGGCTGGAGATCAGAGAGGGTGAAACGTCTCCTCCCAGGAGGTACACTTCCGGCTCCATGATCTTAGCCATGGAAAATGCCGGGCAGCTCATTGAGGACGAGGAGCTCCGTTCCCAGATCAAGGGCAGCGGCATCGGCACCAGCGCCACCCGTGCGGAGATCCTTAAGAAGCTCTGCACCATCAAGTACCTGTCCCTGGCAAAAAAGACCCAGGTGATCACGCCCACGCTTCTGGGCGAGATGGTCTTTGACGTATGCAGCGCATCCATCCGGCAGCTTTTAAACCCAGAGCTGACGGCCAGCTGGGAAAAGGGCCTCACCTATGTGGCAGAGGGTACCATCACCCCGGCGGAATATATGGAAAAGCTGGAGCGGTTCGTCACCTTAAGGACCAACGGTGTCCGCCAGACCGACAACCAGTATCTGCTGCGGCCGTATTTCGACGCCGCGGCCCAGTTTTATAAAAAGTAGGAAACGTTTTGTGCCGCCGTCTGCGGCGGAGGAATGGAGGCTGTGATGAAAAAAGAAGAAGCAAGGACCGTGTGCCTTTACGATCTGGACCATACACTGGCAAAGCCTTTACTGGAGCAGTGTGAGTACCCCTGGGAGGCCCTTCCCGGGATCAGGGATCTTATCCTGGAACTGGGGAACCGTCTGCCGGAAAGCGAATATGAAAAACGCGGTGAGACTGTCTGGGTCCATAAAACGGCCAGGGTTTTTGAAAGCGCCTATCTGGGAGAAAATATCATCATCGGGAAGGATGCGGAGGTGCGCCATTGTGCTTTCCTGCGGAGCAATGCCCTGGTGGGTGAGGGCGCTGTGGTGGGAAACTCCACAGAACTTAAAAACGTGATCCTGTTCGATAAGGTCCAGGTCCCCCATTACAATTATGTGGGCGACTCCATCCTGGGCTTTAAGGCCCACATGGGGGCCGGCTCCATTACCTCCAACGTAAAATCCGATAAGCTTCTGGTGAAGGTCCACGCAGAGGACGGGGATCTGGAAACGGGAATGAAAAAATTCGGGGCCATGGTGGGCGACCGGGTGGAAGTGGGCTGCGGCTCCATCCTGAATCCCGGCACCGTCATCGGAAGAGATTCCAATATCTATCCCTTATCCAGCGTCCGGGGCTGCGTGGATAAAAACTCCATCTATAAAAAGCAGGGGGAAGTGGCAGAAAAGCGCGATTAAGGCGGCAATGAAACCTTGCGGAGCTCCGGGCAGGAAGAGGCAGGGCTGGATGGCTGAAGATCAAATGAAAAATGAAAATACAGGGAACGGTGTGGCCAGGATGGTCATGCCGTTTTTTGTATGTGAAAAGATCCGGGTGGGAAGAGGGAGTTATATGCTCTAATTGACTTCTTAATTATGGTTTTTGTCATGGTTAGTGAAGCAATCACTTAGAGCATTTTGTTTCAGGAGGTGCAGCCATGAGAAATGAAAAAATCACCCCACTGTACGAGCGCCTGAGCCGGGATGATGAGTTACAGGGCGAGAGCAACTCCATATCCAACCATAACTTTATTTGCCGAACAAGTCGCTGTGTGTGCCGGTGCGGGTCAGCGTCAGCACCAGAACATCATCCTCTATGCGATAGACAAGCAGCCAGTCCGGGAGAATATGACATTCCCGATGACCTGCCCAATCGCCGGACAGGTCATGGTCACGGTTCTTATCCGGCAGCGGTTCGCCCATTGCCAGCAATGCTACGACCTGCTCCAGCAGTTCGATCTTCAAGCCACGCTTTATGGCTCGTTTGTAGTCTTTTTTGAAACTGATCGTGTACTTGACGGTATATTTGGTTTCTTTCATCTTTTCAGGTCAGCAAACAACTCGTCAAGGTCATTGTAGCCCTTTACAGACGGGTCTTTTGCAATCCTTTCCGCTTCCAGCATGGCAGCAACTGTTTCTTTGTTCGGCTGTTCTAGCCTTATCTCAAAGGGAATGCCGCCTTCACGAAGCGACTGGCGCACAAAGATGTTAAACGCCGTAGTCAGGTTCATGCCAAGTTCAGTAAACAGTGCGTCCGCCTGCGCTTTCAAATCTGCGTCCATGCGGATACTGATGTTTGTGGTATTTCCAGCCATACGATCAACCCCTTTCTGCTGGCAATTATAGTATATGCTATTTGCACGAATAAAACAATACTTTGCACGAATATTTAATAATAAATTCATTCAAGGAGGTTACACGCTTTATGAAAGAAATCACTTTACCTGTCACGATCCACCCGAATATCCATCTGCTCCTTCCGCTGGTGCAGCCGGAACCGGCAGATACGGACAGCCGCCCGGAAACTCAGCACTGCCACGGCTGCGGTGGGGGGAATATGTCTGTGTCCAGTCTGTTTCCTACTCCCGTGGAATACCCAAAAATGGTAGAAGTATTCCAGGGAGTTATGATATAATGTCTGTATAAGAAGACATTATACCATTATGCATCTGTTTTCTGCGTTTAGCGCAAAATCCTGGCGGCCAGATGCCTGGGAAGGATACCATGTCCTTTAGCCATAGCATCATCGGCTTAAAGTAAGAGAGCGATAGACTAGGATCTGAAAGCCTGCTAATAAAAAGTCAAGTGTTTTTTGAAGAAAATTTCAAAAATCCGATTTGATATTTTAGGGTACAACTTTTAAGCCACCATG